>CALMZW010000187.1 GCA_937870605.1 uncultured Synergistaceae bacterium | reverse complement strand
GGGAGTTCGGCCTTCCGCTTCGCTGTCACGTCCGGCTGCGGCGTTTTTTTTTCGCATGGATGGAGTCGACGCGGCGCCCCGGTCTCGTGAACCTGTGCCGGGAGGTGTCGCTTCTCGTCGATCCGTACAGGATCGCGCGCAAAGCGTCGGCCTTTTTTTCGAGCTTCTTTCGCGGCGGGGTCCAGTCGCCTTGAACGACAGATGCGATGCGCCCGGAGCCGCGTTCGAACAATACGAAAGGGGAGTATGATGCGCTTCTTTGAATTTCCCGTCCGGGGGACGGAGAACCCCGACGAGGGGCGTCTGCAGTTCATCGAGGAGGAACGCCACGTTCCCTTTCCGATCCGTCGCGTCTACTACTCGACGGGGGTGAAGGCTGGCGTCGTTCGCGGCCGCCACGCCCACCGCGCGCTCGAGCAGGTTCTCGTCTGCGTGAGCGGCGGCGTCCGTCTCGACATCGACACGGGACGGGCGCGCGAAAGCTGTATTCTCGACGATCCGTCCGTCGGGGCGTATGTCGGCCCCCGGATGTGGCACACGATGACATGGCTCCGGGACGGGAGCGTCCTTCTCGTCCTCGCCTCCGACTTCTACAGCGAGGCCGACTACATCCGGAACTACGACGATTTCGTCCGTCTCGTCCGGGAGCAGGACGACGGGAAAAGGGGGAGTGACCGGTGACGAACGGCGGCGGCGCGACGAGGAAGATTCCCTTCAACACGCTCGAACCCGGCTTTCGGGCGCACGCCCGCGAATACGAGGAGGCCGCGCTCCGGGTTCTGCGCTCGGGCTGGTACGTTCTCGGGGAGGAAGTCGCCGCGTTCGAGAGGGAATATGCGGCGTTCCTCGGAGTCCCGCATTGCGTCGGGCTCAACTCGGGGCTCGACGCCCTCGCCTTCGCGGTTCGCGCGCTCGGGATCGGCCCGGGCGATGAAATCATCGTCCAGGCGAACACCTACATCGCGACGGTTCTCGCAATCACGCGGAACGGAGCCGTTCCCGTCTTCGTCGAGCCCGATGGGTTCCACGGCCTCGATCCCGAGAACATCCGCGACGCGCTCTCGCCGCGGACGAAAGCGATCATGGCGGTTCACCTGTACGGACAGCCCTGCGATATGGGAGGGATCCGCGTTGTTGCGGACCGGGAGGGACTCCCCGTCATCGAGGACTGCGCCCAGAGCCACGGGGCGCTGTGGAACGGCATGCAGACGGGGACGCTCGGGACGATCGGCTGCTTCAGCTTCTTCCCGACGAAGAACCTGGGCGCCTTCGGCGACGCCGGCGCCATCGCGACGAAAGACGAACGGATCGTCGAACGGGTTCGTTCGCTGCGGAATTACGGAAGCCGCGTGAAGTACGTCAACGACGAGGAGGGGATCAACTCCCGTCTCGACGAGATCCAGGCCGCGCTCCTGCGCGTCCGGCTCCGGCATATCGGGGACATCAACGCCGAACGGATCGCCCTCGCGGCGAGGTACGACGAAGGCATCCG
>CALMZW010000186.1 GCA_937870605.1 uncultured Synergistaceae bacterium | reverse complement strand
GAGCAGCTCTGTTCCATGAATATCTCTCAGATCAACCCGCTTCGCGAGCACCGGATTCACAAAAATCTCCTGGATGCGGCCTCCGGCAAAAAAACCCGATTTTTCTTCCGGCATCGTCTCGCCGACGGCCGGGAGCTTCCCGTGGACGTCTACAGCTCCGCCTCCGAGGTCGGCGGCAGGCGCGTCCTGTACGCCATCGTCCACGACGTCACGGAACGACAGCGCATGGAACAGGAGCTGGCGGTCCTCAACGAGGGGCTCGAGTCCCAGGTGGAGCAGCGAACCAGGGAGCTGCGGGACGCAATGTCCAATCTGGAACGGGAGATCAGCGGCCGACGCATCCTGGAACGGGAGCTGCGGCTCGCGCGCGACGAATCGGAACGCGCGAACCTCGCGAAGAGCGAGTTCCTCTCCTGGGCGAGCCACGAACTCCGCACGCCGCTGAACGCCGTCATCGGCATGACGAACCTGGCGCTCGACACCGAACTGGACGAAGAGCAGCGTTCGTACCTCGAGTCCGTCCAGCTGTCCGGAAACCGGCTCGTCCGGCTGGTGAACGACATTCTGGACCTCTCGAAGATCGAAGAGGGGCGCATGACGCTTGAGGAGGAACGCTTCTTTCTCATGGAGCCCGTCGCGCGCGTTCTGGAGTATCACCGGCCCGCGGCCGAAGAAAAGGGGCTCGTCCTGGAACTCCGGACGGATGGAGCGCTCCCGGATGCGGTTCTGGGAGACGCCTTCCGGGTGGAACAGATTCTGAACAACCTCCTCGACAACGCCGTGAAATTCACTATTCGGGGCTCCATCTCCGTGTCGGTGTGCGCATCCGCGAAGGAAGGCCGTCAGGACGCGATGAACGTGATCATTACGGTGTCCGACACCGGAGTCGGGATCCCGTCCGAAGATCTGCCCCGCGTCTTCGAAAGCTACGTTCAGCTCGGAGATTCGAAAAGCCGTCACGGAAGCGGCCTCGGGCTGCCGGTCGCGAAACGGCTCGCCGTCCTCCTCGGCGGCGATATCTCCGTCCAGAGCGGCGAAACGGGGACGTCGTTCCGCGTCGAATTCCCCGTGAACGTCGCGGAAGACTCCGGAGAGTCCGGGACGGCGTCGGGGGCTGCACACCCCGAAGAGACCGGAGGCGCGTCCGGAACCCCGATGCGCGTGCTTCTCGCCGAGGATGAGCCGATGAACCGGGAAGTGGCCCTGGGACTGCTCCGGAACACGAACTGGACCATCGATGTGGCCGAGAACGGGGAGGAAGCCGTCCGGCGGTTCCGGTCCGCGACCTACGACCTGATCCTGATGGACGTCAAGATGCCCGTCATGGACGGACTCGACGCGACCCGGAAGATCCGCGCCCTCGAACGCAACGCCCCGAAACGGACGCCGATCGTCGCGATGACCGCGTACGCCATGAAGGGAGACCGCGAGCGCTGCCTCGCGGCGGGCATGGACGACTATCTTTCGAAGCCCGTTCACCGCGAGGATATCCTCCGAATTGCGGGAAGGGTCGCATCGGGATGCGGGACGCCTTCGGACAACGGATGCGATATGCCCGGACTCTCGGCGATCGCCCGGCTCGCGGGGAACGACCCGATGTTCATGGCGCCCATCCTGCGCGCCTTTGTCGAAGTGGCTCCGGCGCATCTTGCCGCGCTCCGGGAGTGCGTCGAGCGAAACGACGCCGCCGGGACGGAAGAGGCGGCGCACCGACTGAAGGGGCAGGCTTCGTATTTCGATGACCGGAGCGCTTCCGAGATCGCGGCGCGACTCGAGGCCTCGGCCCGCGAGGGGCGGATGGAAAACGCGCTGTCCGACTCCAGGGCGCTGGAAGCGACAATGCGTTCCCTGTTCGACCTCGCGAACGAGTTTCTCAAGAGGAGGGAATCCTGATTCCGTACCGCGTCCTGATCGTCGACGACGACCCGATGATATGCCGGATCAACCTCCGCTACCTCTCGAGCATGGAGCGCTTCGTCTCAGCAGGGACGGCCGACTGCGGCGACTCCATGTTGCGCCTTCTCGAGGACCGGGATATCGACCTGATGCTCCTCGACATCTACATGCCCGGAATGAACGGAATCGAGGCGCTCCGCGAGGTTCGCCGGAGGGGAAACGTCGTCGATGTCGTCCTCATATCGGCGGCGGACGAATGCCGCTACCTCAAGGAAGCCATCGGCCTCGGCGCGCTCGACTATCTCATCAAGCCCTTCAGTTTCGACCGCTTCCGTTCGACGCTGAATTCCTACACGATCTACCGCCGCACGCTCGACACGCTGGCGTCCGGAGCGCCGCTCTCCCAGGAGGTCGTTGACGGGGTCTTCTCGTTCCGCACGCTCCGCGACACCAACGAATCGATCGGCGAGCTTCCCAAGGGGCTCCAGGAAGGAACGCTCGAAAAGATCATCGAAACGCTCCGTTCCCTCGGAACCGCCGTCACCTGCGAGGAAACGGCGGCGTCCGCCGGAATCGCTCCGGCCACCGTACGCCGCTATCTGGGACACCTCGTCCAGAAAAACCGCGTCTCCATCGACCTCGAATATCACGCCACCGGACGGCCCGTCAACCGGTACCGGCTTCGCTAGATGTTTTCCGACGCCGTCGCGTTGCGCTTCGGGCGCGGGCGGCGAACATATCCGAAGCGTAAGGAGGAAGCGCAATGAGGAATCTCAGGATCGGAATGAAGCTTGCGGCGGGGTTTGGAGTACTCCTCGTCATTTTCGCAGCGGTCGGGTTTGTCAGCAGCGGCAAACTCTCGGATCTGAGCGGCGAAGCGACGTCGCTTTCGGAGCAGTACGTCCCGAGCGTCCGGATCGCCGCGGAGATCGAGCGGCAGTCCCTGAACATCGTCCTCAAAACGGAAGCGTTCGTTCAGACCGGGGACCCGAAACACGTCGAAGAAGCGACGGCGCATGTCGCGAGCGTCCGCGCCCGTTTGAAGGAGGCCGCCGACCTCGCGGCGAAATACCCGGGCCTGACGACCCTGAAGGGCAACGCCGACGTCGCGGCCAAGGGGCTTGACGACTTCGTCTCGCGCTTCGAGGCGACGCAGACGGTCCTCGGAAAGATGGACGAGGAAATGCGCAACGCGGACAAGACGGGGAAGACGTTCGTTCGCATGTCGAACAACTTTCTGCGGACGCAGTACGATACGTTCATAACGGAGGTCAACGAATTCAAGGAATCCGAAGCCCTGCTCGGGAGGCTCGACAAGATCCGGATGCTCAACGACGCCATACAGGCCGTGAATGACGCCCGGATCCTCACGTACACGGGCATCCTGTCCCGGAAACCGGCGCAGCTCGATCGCGTCCAGAAGATCATCGGCGGAATCTACCCGACGCTCGACGCCCTCCGGAAGGTCACGGCGCAGAAGGCCAACCTCGACATCATCGACGAAGTCGAAAAAGCCGCCAAAAACTACGACCTCGCCATACGGAACTACAAGAGCACCTGGGCCGAACTCGTGTCCCTCGATGTGGAACGCGCGCAGAGCGCGGGCAACGTCCTCGCCGCCGCCCGGAAGGTCACCGACGGAGGCGTCGCCCGCGCCGGGGAGATCGCGAATTTCACGGTCGCGGAGGCGTCCGGCGCCACGAAGGTCATCGTCGGCGCAATCGTCTTCGCGATTCTGGCGGGGCTGCTGATCTCCTTCCTCATCACGCGCGTCATCACGCGGCCGCTCAGCAACGCCGTCGGACTCGCCGAACGGGCGGGGAAGGGCGACCTCACGATCTCGCGGGAGGACTTCAACTACGACTCGCGCGACGAGATCGGCGTTCTTGCGGACGCGCTCGCCGGAATGGTCGCCGCGCAGGCGGACGCGGTGCGGCGGATCATGGATACGGCGCGCGAACTCGCCAGGGGAGCGGAATCCCTGGCCGCGCTCTCGCAGGAGACGAACGCGTCCGTCGAGGAGATCCGGGGGACCGTGGAAGAAGTCTCCTCCCTCTCCGAATCCAACAGCGCCGCGATCCAGCAGACGAACGCCGGAATCGAAGAGGTCGCGTCCGGCACGCAGAGCGCCGCGAAGACGGCGACGGACGGGGCGTCCTTCGGCGAAGGCGCCGGGAAGATGGCGCGCGAGGCCGTCGGACAGGTCGACGAGGTCATCGGCGACATCCGAAAGGTCGGCTCGCGTTCGGAGGAAAGCGCGAAAAAGATCGGACAGCTCGTGGCCTCGGTCGAGGAAATCTCCCGATTCGTCACGGTCATCACCTCCATCGCCGACCAGACGAACCTGCTTGCGCTGAACGCCGCGATCGAGGCGGCGCGCGCGGGAGACGCCGGCCGGGGATTTGCGGTCGTCGCCGACGAGGTGCGCAAGCTCGCCGAGGAATCGGCGAAATCGGCGCAGGAAGTCGCGCGGCTCATCACGACGCTTCAGACGAACTCCGAGCAGTCCATCACCGCGACGCAGGAGGCGGGCTCCATCATGACGAGCACCACCGTCAAGGCCGAGGGCGCGCAAAAACGCCTCCAGGAGAGCCTTGCGGCCATCGCCGGCGTCGTGGACTCGATCCACGGGCTCGCATCCGTTTCGGAGGAGCAGGCCGCGTCGAGCGAAGAGATGGCCCGTTCCATCGATCAGGTTGCAAAAACCACGGTCCGGATCGCGGAAATGGTCGATGGGGTGCGGAGCGCCGTCGGCGAGACGTCAAAGGCCGCGGACGGCGTGGCGACCGAAGCGCAGAAGATCGCGGAAGGCGCCGGGCGGATGGAGACGCTCCTGCGGCAGTTCACGGTGGACCGGAAATCCGGACTCGTCGCCGCCGAATAGCGGTTTTGACGTTTTTTCGGTACAATAGCACTGTTCCAAGAACGTCACTATTGTAGGAGGCACATTCGATGGATTGGAGTTCTATGCCCGCGGATACGATGATCTGCGCGGCGAAAAAGATTACGCTGAGGGATGTCGTGATGAGCGTCGCCCAGGGCGCGGACAGCGCGGAGAACGTCCGCGAGACGCTGGGGATGCAGGAGGGCGACGAGGGGCTGGAGCACTTGCACGGAATCGTCGAGGTCTTCCTCCCGGTGATCCGCGATCTTCAGAGCGGCGCGTGCGGCGGGGGCTGCGGCGGCGGGTGTTCCGGCTGTAGCGGAAGCTGCCACTGAGCTTCGGAACGAAATAAAGCCGGGGCCGGGGAAATTCCCCCGGCCCCGGCTTTATTTCCCGCCTACCGGATCCGCATCGAGTTGAGGATCACGGAGATCGAACTCATCGCCATCGCCGACTCCGCGATCAGCGGGTGCAACAGCCCGAGCGCCGCAAGCGGAACGGCCACGACGTTGTACGCGAACGCCCAGAAGAGGTTCTGGCGGATGACCGAAAAGGTCTTTCGCGAAATCGCGATCCCGTCCGCGACGAGCGAGAGCCCGCCGCGGACGATGACGATATCCGCGCTTTCGATCGCGAGATCCGTTCCCGAGCCGATCGCGACGCCGATGTCGGCCCCCTTGAGCGCCGCCGCGTCGTTCAGCCCGTCGCCGACCATCAGCACCTTGCGCCCCGAAGTCTGCAACCGCCGAACGAGCGACAGCTTCTCCTCCGGCCGCACGCGCGAATAGACCTCGTCGATCCCGACCCTGCGCGCCACGGCCTCGGCGGTCGTCTTTTCGTCCCCCGTCGCCATCACGACGCGGATTCCCGCTTCCTTCAGCCTCCGGACCGCCTCACGCGAATCCTCGCGCACCCGGTCCTCGACGGAGATCCAGCCCGCGAACGCGCCGTCGCGGCGAACCTCGACGACCGTCCGCCCCTGCGACAGCTCATTCGCGTACTTTCCCGCGTCCTCCGGACGCCCGACGAAATACCGGACGCCGTCGACGAGGCCGCCGACCCCCTCGCCCGCAACTTCCTCAACCTCCGTGACCGTCGCATCGCCGTGCGGGAGGGCCGCGATGGCCCGCGCGAGCGGGTGGTTCGACCGCGTCTCGAGCGCCGCCGCCGCTTCGAGGTCGGCCGGGGCGATCCCGGAAGCCGAAACGGACGGACGCCCCTCCGTGATCGTTCCCGTCTTGTCAGCGACGACGATGCCGACGTCCCGCGCGGTCTGGATCGCCTCGGCGTTGCGGATGATCAGCCCGAGCTTCGAAGCCGCGCCGGTCCCGGTGATCAGCGCCATCGGCGTCGCCAGGCCGAGCGCGCACGGACACGCGATCACGATCGTCGAGACGAAAACGAACGCCGCGAGCGACGCCGGATCGCGAACGGCCGTCGTCCACGGAATGAATTCCGCCGCCCGGTCGAGAAGCGGGATCAGGCGATCGGACCGGACGAACCACGCGAGCGCGCTGAAGAGCGCGATCAGCGCAATCGCGGGAACGAAGACATTCGTCACGCGGTCGGCGAACGCCTGGATCGGGATCTTCGCGCCCTGCGCCTCGCGCACCAGCGACAGCATCTGCGCGAGAAAGCCGTCCTCGCCAGCGGCCGTCACGGAGACGCGGATCTCGCCCGACAGGTTCAGCGATCCTCCGGTCACGGGCTCGTCCGGTCCACGGAGCACCGGGATCGGCTCGCCCGTGATCATCGACTCGTCGACGGACGTTCGCCCCTGCGATATCACGCCGTCGGCCGGGATGCGCTCTCCCGGACGAACGATCACGGTGACGCCGGATGCGACCGCCCCGATCGGCACGGAGATTTCCGCGCCGGAAGCGTCCAGAACGCGGGCCTCACGCGGTTGCAGGGCCGCGAGCGACTTGATGGCCTTCGCCGCCCGGTCGCGAAGATGCGACTCGATGAACCGGCCGGTGACGTGCAGCGCGACGATCATCGCGCCGATCGCGCCGAACGACTGGATATCCACGCCGGCCAGAGACAGCAGGGACGTGCTCCACGCCGCGATCGCCCCGAGCGAGACGAGGACGTCCATATTCGCGTGCGCGTGCGTCAGCGCGATCCACGCGCCCCCGAGCGTCCGGCGTCCCGCGAGGAATATCGCGACCGCGCCGCCCAGCGCTTCGAGCGGAAGATAGTACGGAACATGACGCCCCGCCATGTGAAGCGCCATCAGCGCCATCAGCGGCGCGGTCGCGGCCCACGCCGTCACGACCGTCCGCCGCGCCGCCGCATAGCGGGTTTTCTCCGCATCCTCGGGCGCCTCATGGGAGACGTGATAACCGGCCTTCTCCACAGCCGCCTCCAGTTCTCCGAACGGAACGTCGCGGTCGAGAACGACGAAGGCAGTTTCCGTCGCAAGGTTCACGGCCGCGAAGGCGACGCCCGGAACCTTCTTCAGGGATCGCTCGACGATGCGGACGCATGTCGCACACGTCATTCCCGTGACCGAAAAGCTCACCTTCGGACGCGCCGTCGCGTTGTCTTTTTCGACATGTTGATCCATTCGGCCGAACCTCCTGTATAATACATAGACGCACTCGACCTCCAAATGGAGGCCGGTGAAAGGAGGACCACGAAAATGTCCATTGAAAACGAGGGTCTTCGCGGCCTCGGAAGCATTCCGCCCGATGTCGCCGGCGGAACCGTCCGTCGCGGCCGGACCGAATCGCCCCAACGGCGTCAGCCCGGCGTTTCGGAAGAAACCGGGACGTTCCGGCGTCTGGCTCCGGTGAACAACAGGCTCGAGAGCGAAGCGTCCGCACGGGAACTCCTGTCGGCCCTGCAGGGAAGCATCGCGGCCGATCCGTTCGGAAGCGTCGCGCTTCAGGCCGACGGACTCAACGCGGATTCGGTGAACGTTCTGAACTGGTGACGATCACTGCCGCAGCGCGTCATACCCCGCATCGTCAAGAATGCGGACGATCTGTTCGGGATCGTCTGCGTTTATGGTTATTGTTTTCGTTTCCAAAGACACGTCCGCTTCGAATCCCGCACGTGAAAGCGCTTCCCGAATCCGTTTCACGCAGTGCTGACATGACATGTCAGGAACGGAAAATACCAGAAGAGGCATAATCGTTTTCCCCCCGTTTCTCCCCTGTTTCGGGAATACCCGATTTTTTTACTATGCATTGATTATACCACCGGCAGGTATGCGCCGGCGAGCACTACAATACGCGAGGAGGCGGTACTATGTTCACTTCTTTCGAGGAACTGCAACGCTACGTGGAGAGCGAAGGCGTCGAGACCCTGGATTTCAAGGTCACGCAGCTTTCCGGCTCGTGGAGGCATCTGAGCGTCCCGGCATCGGCGCTTTCGGAAAAGCTTTTCACTCGGGGCTTCGGTTTCGACGGATCGAACTACGGCTACGCGACCATCGAGGCGAGCGATATGGTCTTCATTCCGGACTTCCGGACGGCGTTCGTCGATCCGTTCTGGTCGCGCAAGACGCTGAGCTTCCTCGGGACCGTCCATGAAATCCTTCCCGACGGCTTCCGTCCGTACGCGGGGGACTCTCGCGCCATTCTCGACCGGGCGCTCGCCGCGCTGCGGTCGACGGGATGCGCCGACTCCTTCTTCGTCGGGCCGGAATTCGAGTTCTACATCCTCGACTCCGTCTCGTACTGGAACGAACTGAACCGTTCCGGGTTCGAGGTCGATTCGCTCCAGGCCGAGTGGCGTTCAAGCGACGAGGACGGGCTGGGACTCGCGGTCCGCCGCAAGGGCGGCTATCACCTCGACGCCCCGTCGGACGCGTCCCGCGACCTTCGCGCGGATATGGCCGCGGCGATCGACGAGCTCGGCATCCCCGTGAAGTACCACCACCACGAGGTCGGCGGCCCCGGACAGCAGGAGATCGAGGTCGCGATGGGAGAGGCCAAGTTCCTCGCCGACGGCACGATGCTGATCAAGCACTTCATCAAAAACATGGCGGCCGAACGGGGCTGCACCGCGACGTTCATGCCCAAGCCCTTCTACGGCGAGGCCGGAAACGGCATGCACGTCCACATGCAGCTGTTCAAGGACGGGAAATCGGTCTTCGCCGGGCCGGAGAGCAACTACGGCGGACTGTCCGACCTCGCGCTGAACTTCATGGGCGGAATTCTCGCGCACGCTCCGGCGCTCTCCGCCGTCGCGAGCGCGTCGACGAACTCCTACAAGCGCCTCGTCCGCGGCTACGAAGCCCCGATCTGCGTGGCGTTCGCGACATCGAACCGTTCCGCGATCATCCGGATCCCCGGCTACGCCAAGGCCCCCGAGGATCGGCGGTACGAATTCCGCTCCTCCGACGCGACCGCGAACCCATACGTCCTCTTCGCGGCGCTGCTCCAGGCGGGGCTCGACGGCGTCCGCCGCTCCATCGACCCGGCGAAGGCGGGCTT
Source organism: uncultured Synergistaceae bacterium (assembly GCA_937870605.1). Lineage (GTDB taxonomy): Bacteria > Synergistota > Synergistia > Synergistales > Aminobacteriaceae > CALFXN01. The sequence goes on along the minus strand of CALMZW010000186.1, from coordinate 6,572 downwards.
CGGGCCGGTCGAGACGGACATCTACCACGCCGACGTCGAGAAGATGGGCCTGCGCCTGCTGCCCCAGAGCCTCGACGAAGCCCTCGACGAGCTGGAAAAGGACCACGACTTCCTGTTCGCGGACGGCGTCTTCCCGAAGTCCTTCCTCGAGAACTGGCTCACGCTCAAGCGCAAGGAAGCCAAGGAGGTCAACGACGTCCCGACGCCGAAGGAGTACGAGCTGTACTACTCCTGCTGACGCGCCGGACCGGCGGGGATACGAAGAGCGGGGCGCCTCCCGGAAGGGGACGCCCCGCCCTTTTTTCCGTTTTCAGCCCCGGGTCGCCCTGAGGCACATTCCGGAGGGCCCGGCGACCATCCTGCCGTCCCGGACGACGAGCGTTCCCCGTTTCCAGACGAAGCGGACGCCTTCGGAGGGGACGTTCGTGTCCCGGAAGTCGGCGCGGTCCCGGACAGCATCCGGGGCGAACGCGACGAGATCCGCGACGAGCCCCTTCCGGATCAGCCCTCTGTCCGAAAGGCGATAGCGCTGCGCCGGGAACCCCGTCATCTTCCATATCGCGGTTTCCAGCGGCAGGACGTGATCCTCCCGGACATATTTCCCGAGAACGCGCGGGAAGGTCCCGAACGCGCGGGGGTGCGACCTGCGCGAGGCGTAGACGCCGCTCGTCGCCGCAGGGTGCGAATCCGAGCCGATCATCGAGAGCGGGTGCGCGATGATCCGGCGGTTGTCGCTCTCCGACTGGCAGAACATCGCGACGGTGCTGTTGCCGCGCTCCGAAACGACGATGTCGTAGAACGTTTCAAGCACGTCGCCGCCGCGCTCCGCCGCGACCTCTCCGACCGTCTTCCCCTCGAGTGACTTGTCCCGTTCCGCCGTGAAGATGAGGATATTCTCCAGTCCGGAGTCCTTCGCGAAGTTGTCCCAGCCCGGAAGCCCCTTCTTCATATCCTCCGTGATGCGCTTCCGGGTTTCCGGATCTTCGAGACGCCCGATCAGCCGGTCGACGCCCCCCTCGTTGACCCACGGGGGCAGCAGCGCGCCGATCATCGTCGAGCCGGCCGTATACGGATACACGTCGCAGGTGACGTCGATTCCTTCCCGCCGCGCGTCCTCCATCATCCCGAGTGTTTTTTCGGAGTCCCCCTCGAACTGCTTCATGACCTTGTGATGCGAGATGTGGACGGGGCAGCCGCTTCGCCGTCCGATGTCGATGGCCTCCGCGACGGATTTCAGAAGGTCGCCGGACTCGCTCCGCATGTGCGTTGCGTAGACGCCGCCGTACCGCGCCACGACCTTGCAGAGTTCGACGAGTTCTTCCGTCCCGGCGAAGCAGCCGGGCGGATAGATGAGGCCGCTCGAAAGGCCGACGGCCCCGCTCCTCATTTCGTCCGCGACGAGGCTTTTCATGTGCTCCAGCTCTTCCGGCGTCGCGGGGCGGTTGTCGAACCCCATCGCGGCAAGACGGACGGGACCGTGCGCGACGAGAAACGCGAGGTCCGTCACGTACTTCGATGCATCGATCCGGTCCATCATGTCTTCGAGCGTCCGCCACTCCCAGGAGGCATCGATCCCCTCCGGAATGTACGGACGCATGTAATCCCGCAGGAATCCCAGCTTGTCCGGAACGGCCGGAACCAGCGCGAGGCCGCAGTTCGAGACCACCTCGGTCGTGACGCCCTGCGTTATTTTGCCATCGACATCGTTGACCATGACCGCCGAGAAATCGGAATGGGAGTGGACATCCACGAATCCCGGGGAGAGCGCGTCGCCGGAAAGATCGATCGTCTCGACGGCGTCCCCGGAATCGAGCGCGCCGACGGCCGCGATCAGTCCGTTCCGGATCGCGACATCTCCGCGATACCAGGGACCGCCGCCGCCGTCGAAGATCGTTGCGTTCTTCAATAACAGATCGTACACGGGAGAACCTCCTTACGGAACGTGATGCGCCTAATACAGCCCGAGCAGGGCCGGGACCGCCAGACTGAACCAGGGAATGAACGCCACGACGGCAAGCGCGACGATCTGGCAGATCAGGAAGGGCCAGATCTCCCGGAGCATGCTCTCCATCGGAACCTTCCCGATGGAGGCGACGACGAAGAGAACCGCTCCGACCGGCGGGGTGTTGAGTCCGATATTGAGCGCCAGGACGACCGTGATGCCGAAATGAAGCGGGTGGATGCCCAGCTGGGCCGCGATCGGCGCGAGAATCGGCGTGAGGATGATGATAGACGCCGTCAGGTCCATGAAACAGCCGACGATGAGAAGCAGAATGCAGACGAGCAGGAGGAAAAAGTATTTGTTCGTCGTGATCCCGAGGATCGTCGACGCGATGGTCTGGGGGATCTGCGCCACGGTGAGCACCCAGCTCAGGATGCCTCCGACCGAAACCAGGAGAAGCGACACGCCCGAAATGGCGACCGTGTTTTTCAGAGCCTCCCAGATATTCCGCGGCGTCAGCGTCCTGAAGATGAACAGGCCGACGAAGAGCGCGTAGCCAACGGCGACGCCGGCGGCTTCCGTGGGGGTGACGATCCCCGACAGGATTCCGCCGAGAATGATGACCGGCATGAAGAGGGCGAAGATCCCGTCCTTCATCGCTTTGAAGACCTCCGCCCGCGACGCCTTTTCCGCCTGCATCTGGTAGCCGCGTTTGCTCGAAATGCGGTGGTTGAGAATCATGTACAGGGTTCCCATGAGAAGGCCGGGAAGAAACCCGGTCGCGAAAAGCCCGGCGATGGACGTGTTCGCGACCGATCCGTAGACGATCATCGCCATGCTCGGCGGAATGGTCGGCCCGATGATCGACGCGGCCGCGGTGAGCGCCGACGAGTACGGCCGCGAATATCCGGACTTTCCCATCGCGGGGATCAGCATCGTCCCGAGGGCCGCCGCATCGGCGACCGCCGCGCCGGATATTCCGGCCATGAAGATGTTCGCGACGATATTGACGTGCCCGAGGCCCCCCTTGCGATGGCCGACGAGGGTGTTCGTAAAGGCGACGATGCGCTCCGTGATCCCCGAAACGTTCATCAGCTCTCCGGAGAGCAGGAAGAGCGGAATCGCCATCAGGACGAACGAATTCATCCCCGAGAAGATCTGCTGCGGCACAAGCATCAGGAGGCTGGTCCCCATCGTCAGCATGAGGCCGATGAGGCCGGTGATCCCGAGCGCGAACGCGATGGGCATTCCGATCAGGACCATGCCGAAAAACGCGAGGGCGATCCATGCGAACATTCGCGCCTCACCTCGCCTTCGGGGACAGTTCCGAAACGATCTTCAGCAGCGACACGAGGAGCAGGACGCCGCCGCTGAGCGGAACCGACATGAGGGGAATCCACATCGGGATAGGGATGATCTCGGCCGTCGCTCCGGAATCGGCGGCGAGCCCGACTCCGTAGACGAGCATCACGCCCGCGAACGCGCCGATCAGGAGATAGTTCAGAATATGACAGGCTTTTTGAAGCCGCTTCGGAAAAAGGACGAGAACGGCCGTGAACGCCGCATGTTCATCCCGGTACAGCGCCGTCGCGGCGCCGATAAGGCCGACATAGACGACGAGAAAGCGGCTGGCCTCCTCGGACCAGCTCAGCGCGTCGCCAAGGACATAACGAAAGAAAACGCTTACGAGAACAATGGCGGTTATCGAAGCCAGAAGAACGGCGCACGCGCCGGTCAAAAACTTCTCGAACCGCTCCATCACAACGAAAAAAACGGATGTTTCCCGTTCTCCGCCCGGCATGGATCCCCCTCCTCGCTGTTGTCGGAACGCGCCCTCCCGCTGACGAGGGCGCGTTCCGGCCTTCATGGAAAGATTGTCATCCTTCGGGAACGCTCCGGTTCGGGAGACGCTACTTCGTCCCCTGAACGCTCTTTTCGATCTCGTCGACCGTCTTGAGGAAACGGTCCACGATCTCGGGATCCATCTTCGTCTTGCACCAGTCGAGAACGGCCGTGCGCCCGATCTTCTGGAATTCCCTGTAGTTCTCGTCCGTAATGGGCGTTACGGTCATCTTCTTTTCCTCGAGGAACTTCATGCCCGTGGCCTGGATGATCTGGCTCTGTCCCCTGGCGGCGACGTTGCCGTAATGGAACGCGTCGTCGAAGATCTTCCGGTCTTCGGCCGGAAGCGACGAATACCACTTGTCGTTGACGGTCACCCACTGGCTGCCGAGAATCGTGCGGCTGATCGTGATGTACTTCTGCACCTCGAAGAACTTCGAACTGATCGTGATGTTGATCGGGTTGACCTGTCCCTCGACGACGCCGGTCTGAAGACCGGAATACAGCTCGGCGAACGCCATCGGGACCGCGTTCGCGCCCAGGGCGCGGAACATCTCGACCTGACTGTCGTCCATGGCGCGGAACTTGATTCCCTTCATATCGGCCACGGTCGCGATGGGGCGGACGTTGTTCGTGAAGCAGGAGAGCCCGCCGATATCGAAGACCATGATGGACCGGATGCCCGTCTTCTTGTACATGTCCTCGAACAGCCACTTCACGAAATCGCTCTCCATAACCGCGTGGACGACCTTGTCGCCCGAATACATGAAGGGCGTGTTGAGGAGAATGCCGGGCTTGTAGATATTGCTGAGCCCGCCGATGGACCCGAAGTTGATCTGGATGCCGTTCGCCTTGATGAGTTCGAGGCGTTCGCGCTCCTTCCCGATGACGTTCGACGGGTACAGCTCGACGACGTATTTCCCGCCCGTTCGGGTTTCGACGTAGTTCTTGAAGATGACGGCCATGACGTAGCAGGGATCGCTCATATCGGGGTTGATGCTCAACGCCAGCTTCACCGTCTGGGCCGCATTCGCCGGCGCCGAAAAGGCAACCGCGAACAGAAGACTTGCCAGAACGAACAATTTCGCTGTGAACTTCATCTCTGGACTCCCCCTTCAGATTTTTTGTTCCCCCGGATGAGAATCTTTCCCCCCTTTCGCCGCATCCGACAGCCGACTTCAAACGTCTCTATCCGGCAGCGCCGCAATGCCCGAATTTCGGGCGACTCAGCAATTCAGGCGTTTCCCGACGTTCGGATCGCACGCGTAGAGATTCTCGGGGCGCCCCTTGCGCAGCGGCGCCCGCGTGCTCTCGATCCGGATGAACCCCGCGTTGAGGCAACGCGCCAGGATCTTGCGGGCGCTCTTGGGGTGAATGTCGAGAACGCTGGAGAACTCCGCGGCGCTGAACGGCGCGTCGAGCAGACGAAAGGCCTTCAGGTACCGCGAAAGCGTCGACGGCGTGGCGTTGATCCGTTGCGACAGCTCCCGGAAACCGGGATCCGGCTGCGCCAGAACGAAGGACGGCTTCAACTCGCCGACGGCCCAGCCGTTCTCCCCATCGAAGAGGTAGCACGCGGCGCTTTCCTTCCGGAGGCCCATGTCGAGCGCCTTCTCGGCGTACATCTCGGCGATCTTGACATTCGACGCGACTCCGTACCCGATCCGGAGACGGAGCCCGGGCGTCATTCCGGCGCCCGCGTTCGCGATGGGCGTCTTCCTGAAGTTATCCGTCTCGCCCAGAAACCGGCTGTACGTCTGGACGCTCTGAAGCGTCGACGGATTGCGCTGAAAGACGAAGAGGTCGCGCTGCTTCGCGTAGGCGAACACGGCCCTGCGAAACGCGTGCTCCGTCTCCTCCCGCTGGTCGTCCGGAACGAACGAGAGTTCCGGAACGAAAAGGCCGACGACAAGCTTCAGGTGGTCCTCGTCGGAGGACTCGAGAACCTTCAGCGACGACGTCATCGCCTCCCGGATGGCGCGGATCGTGGGGGAGATGAGGAAGACCGGGAATCCCATTTCGCGGAGTTTCCTGTACACGACATACGCGCACGTCATGCACAGTTTCGTCTGCCCCGACCGGAGGTGCGACAGGTGGAACCCGATAAGGTCGTCGTCGTAATGGACGGACGGCCGGAGCGGATAGGTATACAGGTTTCCGATCGGAAAATCGAAATCGAGAACGGAGTCGTTGATGTCGAGTTCGCTGAGCGTATCGATGCTCAGATCGACGGGGCCGGCCAGAAACCGGCGCGCTTCGAGGAAGGCGAAGGGAAGCCCGCTGACCGGGCGATCCAGGTAGAACCACGGCACCAGGGGCTGCACGGCGCTCGCCGCCAGGAAATACGGGGAGGTTCCCGAAAAATAGAGGGCGTCGACTTCCATCTGCCTCTCGGCGGCGATTCGCGGCGCTTCGAGCATCGTTTCGTACCACAGCGGACGAATCGTGACTTCGGGAATGTCACGCGCGACTATCGAAAACTTGTCGACCATAAGAGATGGTCCGATGGCGCCGATGATCATGGCGAACCTCCGCTTTCTTGTTCTTTTAGTCACTATGGCGTGTTTATGGCGTCTTTATATTTTTCAATTTTACAATTATTCTGGGTGGTTGTCAATACACTTGTGGTCGGATGTCGTCGGACAGCGATAATGTCATCCCCGGACGGCGCGAGCGCGTCGTCACGACGAGCGGATCTTCCGGATCTCCCGGACAGCGATCTCACGCCCCGCGAATGTCGGCTCAACCCGATTTCGATTGGATGTTTCCGGTTCCCCCCGCAGGCGAT
>CALMZW010000185.1 GCA_937870605.1 uncultured Synergistaceae bacterium | reverse complement strand
TGGAAGAACAATTCGGCGACCGCGTGCTGGGGCTGATTCATCGTTCCATTATCCTGCAGGAAGCGTCCGCCTCCAGAACGACGGTGGCGGATTATGCGCCGCACTCAAGAGCATACGAAGAATACCGGCGGCTCGCGGAGCGGGTCGCATCGGAATACGGGTTGATGTGATATGACGGATAACACGAAAAACTTTACCTATGACGGGAACAACGCGCTCCGCGACATGGTGCTCGAAACGTTCGGAGGGATCGTGCGGAAGCGCGCCCCCAAACCGGAGGATTCGGATGGAACCGGCGTCGAAGAGCAAGGCGTGATTCCCGTCGGATCTGAAACCGGCGACGTCATCGCCCTGTCGAATGGTGTCGCCGACGCCGATTCGGAAGGCGATTTTCTGTGGCGGACCGGCGATCTGGTCGACTCTCCGGAGCTCTCTGGAGAAGTTCCCGTTGAATCTCGCACCGGAGCGGAAGAACCTCGCGTTGAAGAAGAGGCTGCATTCCTTGGAGCGGGAGACGATGCGACCGGGACGGAAGAGGCGGAAGACGTCGCCATTCTCGAAAGCGTCCCGGCGGAAGCATCCCATGCTGACGAGGAGGAGACTGCGGAGCCTCGGACGCGTTTTCCGAGCGTCGCCGAAATCGCGAAGATCATCCCCGATTGCGTGAGCCTGGACTCGTTGCGTCAGGTCGGCATGGTCCCTCTCCGCTCGGAGGAGGATATTCTGATCGTCGCGGTGTCGTCGCTGGCGGCCTATCCGCGCGCGCAGCTTCTCGGTACGGTTATCGGAAAACCGGTGGACGTCGAAGTCTGTGAAGAGAAAACGATCGACGACGCGATTCACGCGCTGTACGACTATCGCAGCGGCGTGACCGACAAGGCGGCCGAGGCGATGGAAGGAATCGACGATATCGACGATCTCGCCCGCGAGGACGTCATGAGCGACTCGGTCGACGTCCCCGTCATCCGTCTCGTGAACGGGCTGATTCTCGATGCGCTCAAACAGCGGGCGACCGACATTCATGTCGAGCCGTACGAGGACAGCGTCCTCATCCGCTTCCGGGTGGACGGCGTGCTCCAGGATCGCCTCCGCCTCCCGAGGGGACACCAGGCGCCGCTGACGAGCCGCATCAAGGTCATGGCGAAAATGGACATCGCCGAACACATGGCGCCCCAGGACGGCCGCATCGGCATCACGGTCGGGAACAAGGCGGTGGATATCCGTGTCGGCAGCGTCCCGGTGCAGTTCGGAGAACGCATCGCCATGCGGCTGCTCGATAAGGGGCAGGGATTGCTGACGCTGGAAGACCTCGGGATGGAAAAACGGGAACGTTCGATCATGGACGAGATGATCCTGCGTCCGAACGGCATGATCCTCTTCACGGGACCCACGGGATCCGGAAAGACGACGACGATGTACGCGATCCTGCAGGCGCTCGCCCAGCCTGCCGTGAATATCATCACCGTCGAAGATCCCATCGAATACGACCTTCCCGGAGTGGCGCAGATCCAGGTCAACGAAAAGGCGGGAGTGACTTTCGCGGCGGCTCTCCGTTCGATTCTCAGGCAGGACCCGGATATCATCATGATCGGAGAAATGCGCGATTTCGAGACCGCGCACATCGGCGTCCAGTCATCGCTGACCGGACATCTGGTCCTCTCGACGCTCCACACGAACGATTCGGTCGGAGCGATTGTCCGGCTGATCGACATGGGCATCGAGCCCTTCCTCGCGGCGAGTTCGATGATCGGAACCGTTGCGCAGCGCCTGGTTCGCCGCGTCTGTCCGCAATGCAGGGAAAAGAGCGCCGATGTTCCGGCGATGCTTGCGAAACAGGGGGTCCGGGCGGTCTATCGCGGCCGCGGGTGCGATTATTGTATGAACACAGGGTATCGCGGCCGTGTCGGCCTGTATGAGCAATTCCTCGTAACGGAAGAAATCCGGGAAGCCATCGCGGAATCGAAAGCATCGTCGGTCCTTCGCGATATGGCGCGGAAATCCGGTTTCCGGACTATCTGGGAAATCGGACTCGACGCCGTCGCCCGCGGGCTCACCACTCCCGAAGAACTGGCCCGCGTGGCCGGAGACGAATAGGAATGCCGCATTTTTCGTACGTAGCCTACGACGAAAACGGGAAGTCAAAGCGCGGCGTCATCGAGGGATCCTCGTCCGTCCAAGTCATCGAACGCCTTGCGGAAAAGGGGCTTGTCGTCGTCGACGTATCGCTGAGCTCGAGCGGAAAATCCGCGAAGCTCAAGGCGCTCTCTCTGGAGAGTCAGACCATGTTCTGCCGGACGCTGGCCTCGTATCTTCGCACCGGCCTGCCGCTCGCGGACGCGCTGAAGATCCTCGCCAAACAGACGACCGAGCGGAACGTGGCCCGGGCCTTTTCCTCGCTTCTCGAAGCCGTCGAAGGGGGCAAGCGCTTCAGCGCCGCCCTCGGAGAAATCGGCGCCTTCCGGGAAAGTCTCGTCCGGATGGTCGAGTCGGGGGAGCAGAGCGGATCGCTCATTCAGGTTCTCGAACAGTCGGCGGTCCAGTTCAAGCTGGAAGAAACGCTCCGGAGAAAGATCAAGGTCGCGCTGACCTACCCGGTCGCCATGGCCGTGATCGGTATCGCCGTCGTGGGATTTCTTCTCGCATACGTGGTTCCGAAAATCTCGGCGCTCTTTCAGGAGCTCGGGCAAAAGCTCCCGCTTCCGACGCGGATTCTCATCGCGGCGTCCGGTTTCGTGCAAAACTACGGCCTCTTCTTCCTTCTCGCCCTCTTGCTCGTGCTGGTGGTTCTCAGGAAACGGAAAAAAACATTCAACTCTCCATTTTTCAGGAAAATACGGTCCCGGTTGACGCTGTCTCTCATCATGTCGCACCTGTCGACGTTGCTCGACTCCGGCATTCCGCTCGTGACCGCGCTCCGGATGACGTCTTCCATGGATTCGCAGAAAGAACGATGGATCCGCATCGCCGACATGGTCAAGGGAGGGCATCGGTTCGACAAGGCGCTGGAAAAGGAAGGGACGTTTCCGGAAGAGGTCATCTATATCATACGTGTGGGAGAGATGGGGGGAGAACTATCCCAGGCCATGAGGAACGTTTCCCAGAACAACTGGGAAATCGCCGAAGGACAGCT
>CALMZW010000184.1 GCA_937870605.1 uncultured Synergistaceae bacterium | reverse complement strand
CCCTGACGGACATACTTGTCTTCGAACTCGTCAGAAAAACGCGCAAAGGCTTTATCTTCTTCCGTCAAAGCTCCTTCGCCGAGGATAACAGCCAGCTCTTTCGCTTCCTTGCCTCTGGCGTACGCCGCAAAGAGCTGGTTCATAAGGTCGGCATGGTCTTCCCGCGTTTTTCCTTTTCCGATTCCCTTGTCCTTCAGGCGGGACAACGAAGGCATAACATCAACGGGCGGATAAATCCCCGTTCTGTGCAGGGCGCGGCTCAGGATAATCTGTCCTTCAGTGATGTATCCGGTCAAGTCCGGAATCGGATGTGTCTTGTCATCTTCCGGCATCGTCAGAATCGGGATTTGCGTAATCGATCCCTTTTTCCCCTTGAGACGTCCAGCCCTTTCGTACATCGTCGCAAGGTCGGTATACAGGTACCCCGGGTATCCTCTCCGGCCGGGAACTTCTTTCCGCGCCGCAGAAATTTCCCGAAGAGCCTCGCAATAGTTCGTAAGGTCGGTCAATATAACCACGACGTGCATGTCCTGTTCAAAAGCAAGGTACTCCGCAGCGGTCAAAGCCAATCGAGGAGTCGTTATACGTTCGATCGCCGGGTCATCGGCGAGGTTGACAAACATGACGGTCCGCTTGATCGCTCCGGTCTTTCTGAAGTCCTCCATGAAAAACGAGGCCTCTTCAAATGTTATTCCCATCGCCGCAAAGACGACGGCGAAGTCCTCATGTCCGCTAATTACCGAGGCCTGGCGGGCAATCTGGGCCGCCATCCGGTTGTGCGGCAGACCGCTTCCGGAAAATATCGGAAGTTTCTGGCCACGAACCATGGGGTTCATGCCGTCGATCGTCGAGATTCCCGTCTGAATGAATTCAGAGGGGAAGTCCCGGGAGAACGGATTCATCGGCATGCCGTTGATGTCGAGTTTCGTTTCGGCCAGTATGGCGGCGCCGTCATCGATAGGATCCCCACGACCGTTGAACACTCTTCCAAGCATGTCACGGCTTACCGAAAGAGTCAAAACCTTTCCGAGAAAACGGACTTTTGTGGATTTTACATCGATTCCGTCAGTGCCTTCAAAGACCTGCACAAGCGCCCTGTCGGAAGTAATCTCGAGAACCCGTCCTCTTCTCTGAACTCCATTCGAAAGCTCTATCTCGACGAGCTCGTCATATCGAACATCAGTCGTCTTCTGAACAACCATAAGCGGACCGGAAAGATCGGAGATTGTCGAATACTCTCTAGGCAGCATCGCTATCCCCTCCAATCGGGATAAGATGTGCTATTTCCTCTTTAATTCGTGCTTCTATCTCGTCCAGCTGCGCAATTTGCTTTTCTTCCACGTACCTCATTCGCGCAATAGTCTCACGTACGGGTAGATTGAACACTGATTGCATCGGAGCTCCCTTTCTGAGCGCGTCCATCGCAAGATGATGAAACTTCACAATGGTGCTCAGCATCTTGAACTGCTTTTCCATAGACGCGTATGTATCGATTTCATGGAATGCATTTTGATGCAAAAAGTCTTCGCGCAATGACTTCGCCGTCTCCATAACCATCCGTTCGTCTTTCGACAGCGCATCGATTCCTACCAGACGGACGATTTCCTTGAGCTTGTCTTCTTCTTCGAGAAGCTTCATCGCCTCAATACGAAGTCCGCTCCATTCGTCATCGAACTTTGCATCCCAATACTCGTCAAGTTTCTCTGTATACAGAGAATAACTGAGCAACCAGTTAATAGCCGGGAAATGGCGTTGATATGCAAGGTTCGCATCAAGTCCCCAGAACACCTTTGTAACTCGCAACGTGTTCTGGCTCACAGGTTCGGAAAGGTCGCCGCCCGGAGGTGACACCGCGCCGATAGCCGTTACGGAGCCTTCACGCCCTGTCGCGCCCAGAACGATCGCGCGTCCCGCCCTTTCATAGAAAGACGCAAGTCTTGTTCCAAGATAAGCAGGGTATCCCTCTTCTCCGGGCATTTCTTCGAGGCGCCCGGACATTTCGCGAAGAGCTTCCGCCCAGCGGCTCGTCGAGTCGGCCATCAACGCAACCGAATAGCCCATATCGCGATAGTATTCGGCCATCGTAATCGCCGTATAAATACTTGCTTCGCGTGCAGCAACCGGCATGTTCGACGTATTCGCTATAAGCACGGTCCGCTTCATGAGCGGCTGTCCCGAACGCGGATCCTGCAACTCGGGGAACTCAAGCAGAACGTCGGTCATCTCATTGCCGCGTTCTCCGCATCCGACATAGACTACGATCTCGGCCTCAGCCCATTTCGCCAGCTGGTGCTGAATAACTGTTTTCCCAGACCCGAACGGTCCCGGGACACATGCGGTTCCTCCCATAGCGATCGGAAAGAACGCGTCGACAACACGCTGTCCCGTTGTCATCGGAATGACTGGAGGAAGGCGTTTCGCTACAGGACGGCCCTTTCGTACAGGCCATTTTTGCAGCATGGTTATCCGACGCTCAATGTCTCCGTCACGAATAACAGCGATAACATCTTCAACAGTGAAATCACCCGCCGAAATATTCTCGACAGTCCCCTGAATTCCGACGGGGACAAGAATTCTGTGCTCAACAAGTACGGTTTCCTGAACGACTCCAAGCACATCTCCGGCGACCACATGATCTCCCTTGGCAACCCGAGGCTCAAAGGACCATTTCTTGCTCCTGTCAATGGCAGGAACAGAAATGCCTCTCGAAATGTACGGACTCTTCGCAGCCTCTTCGATTAGCTGAAGAGGTCTCTGTACGCCATCATAAAACTGCTCGATCAAACCGGGCCCGAGTTCGACGCTGAGCGCTTCCCCCGTATCCACAACTGGCTCTCCGGGCATGAGACCGGATGTCTCTTCGTAGGCCTGGATGGATGCCGTGTCGCCTTTGAGTTCGATGATCTCTCCGACGAGTCCCAGCGTTCCAATCCGCACTACGTCGAACATGCTCGCTCCGGTCATACCCTTCGCCACGACGAGCGGACCCGAGATCTTTTCTATAGTCCCTTGTATCTTCTTGTCAGTGGCCACTCCGTATCGCCTCCACCAAAATTCTTCGTGATTCGTTCATTTCACGGCGAAAATATCCATACCGACTGCGCGTTCGACGCTGCTTCGTATGGACTCAAGTCCTGCACCGGAGCCCCCTCGGATTCCGGGAATCGGGATAACGCTGACAGAATATGTCTCGTTGACTTCCTGAATACAGATTTGATTCGCTGTGTAAAAGTCTTCCTGGACAAAGACTACGGCATAATCGTTCCGCGCACATCGGAACAGGACTTCTCGAAAATCTCCATCGGTCGTCTCTCTCAGGATAAACGGAGTCACGCCAACCGCCTGAAAAGGAAGAACCGTCTCGTAATCCCCAATGGCTGCCATTGCTCTTTTTTCTTCATTAGCGGACATTTCGCAGCAGCCCCCTTGCCAATTCCCTGTTCGTGTTATTCGCAACAGACACGAGCAGAATGCGCACATTCTTCGCTTCCATTTCCTTGGACCAAAGATACTGCATTACGTTATCTTCAGAAAACGCTCCATATTTCGCTTTCGCCAGGACCCCCGTGATGTAGTTGTCAAGGAGTCGTTCCATCTCGACGAGAACGTGGTTCATATCGCCCAATTCCTTCATTTCTCCCAGCAACAGGCCCGCATCGGCGAAACCGATCAGTTTCGCCCACCCCTCAAGGGGTTCAGGAAGAAGCGAGAGAAGATGTTCTTTGGAGATGTGCCCTCCGTCGTGGAAGTACGAAACAGCTGAAGAAACGTCCATGCCGACGCGGCGCAGACGAACTCCGTTTCTCAGGTTTTCGGCGTCAATTTTCGCTTTTGCCCAAGCGATTGCAGACGCTATGCCGGTTTCGTCAACCATTCGCAGAATAAGCAAGTACTGTTGGGTGTCCAGATCCTTTTCAACCTCCAGAATGTCTTTCGTCTGCTC
>CALMZW010000183.1 GCA_937870605.1 uncultured Synergistaceae bacterium | reverse complement strand
TCTACCGGAAGGTCTTCGACGCCGACCGGGAGTATTTCGAGGATCAGGTCGACTACGTGATCCGTCCGACGATCTGAGGCCGGCGGAAACCGGCATGAGCGTCGACAACACGAGTTCCAACAGGGCGGCGGACTACGACGCGGGGGTTCGCGTCGTGCTTCCGTACTACGACTGCATCAGCGACGAGATCATCCGCTTCGTCCGGGCGTACGACCCCGCCCCGCGCGCGTGGCTCGACACGGGGTGCGGCACCGGCTTCCTCGCGACGAAGATCCTGGAGTCGTTCGCGCCGCTCCGGCTGGTCCTCGCCGACCCCTCGGAGGGAATGCTCCGCATCGCGACGGAGAAGACCGCGTCGCACGAAGTCGACTACCGCAACCGCGACACGTCGTCGCTGCCGTTCGGCGACGGCTCGTTCGACGTCATCACGGCCGTCCAGTCGCACCACTACATGGATGCGGACGGACGCGCCCGCGCGACGCGGCGCTGCTTCGACATGCTCCGCGAGGGCGGCCTCTTCATCACGACCGAGAACACGCGCCCGCCGGACGCGGAAACGACGGGAATCATGCGCGAGTACTGGAAGCAGCACCAGATCCGCTCGGGCAAGACCCCGGAACAGGCTGAAAAACACATGAACCGCTTCGATTCCGAATACTTCCCGATTACGACGGAACAGCACCTGAAGCTGTACGCGGACGTCGGCTTCCGGGTTCGCGACGTCTTCTGGAAGTCGTATATTCAGGTCGGCTTCTACTGCGTGAAGTAGGCCGGAAAACGGCGGGAATCGCGGCGAGGATTGCGGCGCGTCGTCGGCGGCGGCTCCGGATGGATATGCTATTATTACTGCAATAGAGACGGCGTTTGAAATTGCGCGAATTCACGCGGCAGCCGGAGAATTTCTTTTTATCGGGGAAGGGAGCGACGCACATGAAAATTGGTTTCATCGGCCTCGGAATCATGGGGAAACCCATGGCGAAGAACCTCCTCAAAGCGGGAAAGTCCGTCGTTGTGTACGATGTCGCAAGTGAGCCGGTGGAGGAGGTCGTCCGCGCCGGGGCGGAAGCGGCGGCTTCTCCGAAGGACGTCGCGGGCGGGACGGACGTAATCATCACCATGCTTCCGAATTCCCCCCACGTCCGTGAGGTCCTTTGCGGCAAGGACGGCCTGCTGGAAGGCCTTTCCGCGGGAAAAATCGTCGTCGACATGAGTTCGATCGCGCCGATCGCGTCCCGCGAGATGTGCGGGCTCGTCCGGGAGAAGGGCTGCGAGATGCTCGACGCTCCGGTGAGCGGCGGACAGGAGAAGGCGGAGAAGGGGACGCTCGCGATCATGGTGGGCGGCAGCGAACCGGTCTACCAGAAGGTCCGGGAGATCCTCGACCTGCTCGGCAAGAGCACGTATGTCGGCGAAAGCGGCGCCGGACAGGTGACGAAGCTCGTGAACCAGACGATCGTCGCGGTCAACATCGCGGCCGTCGCCGAGGGCATGGCCTTCGCGAAAAAGGCGGGCGTCGATCCCGAGCGCGTGTTCCACGCGATCCGCGGAGGGCTTGCGGGAAGCCAGTGCATGGAGGACAAGGCCCCGAGGATGCTCGAAGAGCGCTACAATCCCGGGTTCCGGATCACCCTTCACGTCAAGGATCTCAACAATGTTCTCGAAACGAGCCGCAACCTGCACATCTCCATGCCCATGACGTCCCAGGTCATGGAAATGATGCAGAACCTCATGGCCCGGGGCTGCGAGGGCATGGACCACGGCGCGCTCGGGAAATTCTACGAACTCCTCAACGACGTGTCGCTGAAGAAGTAGCGTCGAAGAAGCAGCGCCCCGAATACGGTTTTTCCGGAAGCCGGTCTGCGTGACCGGCTTCCGTCGTATCCGGCGCGCGTCCGTCAGGAGCTGCGCGGGCAGACGAACCGGAAGATCAGGTCGATGCACCCGATCGCGGCGAACACGATCGCCACGAGGACGACGGAAAACGCCGCGGCCTCCGCGAACATGAGTTCCGTGATGCACTGCAGGATGCGCACCGTGAGCAGGCTCCAGTTGACGGAGACGAGGAAGATCACGGCGCTGATCGCGGTCAGCGAGACCGTGAACAGATACCGCATCCCGGCCTTGACGGCGGGCAGGACGAGCGGCAGCGTGACGCGCCGCAGCGTCGTGAAGCGCGACGCCCCGAGGCTCAGGGAAGCCTCTTCGAGCGACGGGTCGAGCTGCCGGAGCGACGCGATGATCGACCGGATCCCCGTGGCGTCGTACCGGAAGACGCAGAGCGCGACGATGATGGTCATCGTTCCGGTGAGGACGATCGGGCCGGAGTTGAACGCGATCAGGTAGGCGATGCCGAGCACCGTTCCGGGAAGGATGTAGTTGACGAGCGAGACGAATTCGAGCGCCGCGCCGGACGCTCCGCCGCGCCGGCTGAGGAGCGCGACGCCGAGGGCCAGGATCGTGCCGGGAATCGCCGCCGCGACCGCGATGAGCAGCGAGTCCGCGATGGAATTGAGCCCCGACGTGAAGACGAACCGGTAGTTGTCGAGCGTGAAGCTGTTGTCCACGCCCCAGACCCTGACGAAGGAACTGACGAGGATCGTCGCGTAGAGCGAGAGGACGAACAGCGTCACGACCGAGATCGCGCCGAGGATCGCGGCGCGGACGCCCCGCGGGGGTTGCGCGTGTCCGCGCCGCGACCGGGCGAAGCCCGTCCCCGTCATTGTCACGTAGCTGCGGCGGTTCACCCAGAAGCGCTGCGCGAAGAAGACCGCGAACGCGGGCAGCAGCAGGACGAACGCGATGACGGCGCCGCCCCGGAGGTCGTACATCCCGGTGATCTGGAGATAGACCTGCGTCGGCAGCACGGGAAACGACTTTCCCGCCATCACGAGCGGCGTGGCGAAGTCCGCGAGCGATTCCGCGAAGAGCAGCAGGAAGGAGTTCGCGAGGCCCGGGACGCACAGCGGCAGCGTGACGGTCCGGAAGACGCGCCCCTCCGACGCCCCCAGGCCGCGCGCCGCGTCCTCGCAGCTGGGGTCGATCGCCCCGAGGACGGCCGCGAGCGTCAGAAACGCGAGCGGGAAGTAGGTCAGCGTTTCGGCGAGCAGCGTTCCCGGAAAGCCGTAGATCGTGAAGTCCGGCAGATGCAGCAGCCGCTGCAGCAATCCGCCCGGTCCGAGAACCAGCGTCAGCGCGATGCTTCCCGTGAACGGCGGCGAGACGAACGACAAAACCGTGACGGACGAGAAAAAAGCCCTGACGCCCTTCGGCATGTCGATGCGCGTGACGGCGAACGCGAAAAGGAAGCCCAGGAACGTCCCGCACAGGCCCACGGAAGACGCGAGCAACAGGCTGTTGCCGAGCGCTCTGCGCGTGTAGGCGTCCGTGAAGACTCCAGCGAGGTTGGCGACGCCCGTTCCGCCCGCCTGCCCGTCGGAGGAAAAGAGCATGAACAGCAGCCGCGCGAGCGGATAGAGAACAAACAACGCCAGCAGCAGCCAGATCGCCGCACGCGGGGCGATCCGGGCTGCTGCTGACGTGATCCGTGTGAATGCGTTCCCCGGAGCTATTTGAGGATTTCTTTCACCCATCGCTCGACGAGCCGTTTGCGGTTGGCGCCGGACCACTCGATGTCGAGGTCGAGAAGGTTCACGCCGCTCATGTCGAGCGCCGGGTTCTGCAGGCGGACCTCCGGGTGCGTCGGGATCAGGTTGATCTTCTGCGCCTCGTAGATTTTCTGCATCTCGGGACCGGCCGCCCAGTCGAGGAACTTCTTCGCAAGCTCGGGCTGCTTCGCGCCGCGGATCAGGCCCATCGCCTCGACGCCGTAGACGACGCCCTCCTTCGGGTAGCTGATCGCGACGTCGTACCCCTTCTGCTGCATCTCGAGCGCGTCGACGATGAAAAAGATTCCGCCCGCCGCCTGACCGCGCGAGATGGGCAGCGCGCCGCCCGCGCCGCTCTCGGTGTACTGCTGGACGTTCCCGTCGAGTTTCTTCTGGTAGGCGAACGATTCGTCCTCGCCCATGGCCTTCACGAGGCTGAAGATCCGCGACACGGCCGTGCCGGACGTCCGCGCGTCGGCCATGAGAAGCCCGTTCTTGTACGCGGGATGCAGCAAATCCTGCCAGGACGCCGGGGCCGCGAGGCCGTTCTTCTTCAGGAACGACGCGTTGAACATGAAGCAGATCGGGTCCATCGCGACGCCGGTCCAGTATCCTTCCGGGTCACGGTACTTCGCCGGGATGGCCTCCGCGCCCTTCGGAACGTACGCCTCGAAGACGCCCTCCTTCTTTCCGGCGACGAACGCGTCCGCGATGCCGCCGAAGAAAACGTCGACCTGCGGGTTGCTCTTCTCGCCGATGATCCGCGCGAGAACCTCTCCCGACGAAAAGCGCAGGTGCCGCACCTGGATTCCCGTATCCTTCGTGAACGCCTTGAAGACCTCCGTCGCGTACCGCTCCGACCAGATCGTGTAGACGTTCAGCGTGTCCGCGGCGTACGATGCCGACCCGCACGCGAGCGCCGCGAAAACCGCAAGCGCCCAAACCGCTCTCCTCAAACCGCGCGTCCGAAACATATTCATCCGACCTCCTCATGGCAGTCTCTCATACGTACATGGTACACACCGCAACGGGAGAGTTCCATATCCAGTTCGGGGCGAAACCTGCGCGATTCTGGAATCGCCGCCGGTCGGGAAACCGTTTATTGTCGCGCCGGACGGATCGGAATATACTATATTAAACGGACGACAGGCACACGCGCCTGGAAGGAGGAAGAGCGATGAACTTCGGGAAGGGCGTTCTCGGACTGATCGTCATTCTGTCGTTTCTGCTCTCGCTTTCGGCGGCGCGACGCCCTCTTCAAGACAGGACGACCGGAATATTTCGAAGCGCTCATGCGGATGACGCAG
>CALMZW010000182.1 GCA_937870605.1 uncultured Synergistaceae bacterium | reverse complement strand
CAGCTCTACACTTTCTATCTCGGGTGGTTCTATTCCTTCGGAACCGACGGGACGAAGCGCGTCGATCACCATATCAGCCATCAGGAGCACGCAGGGATCATCGATGCGCTCGAACGAAAAGACCCTGACGCTGCCTGTGAGCAGATCGTCCGGCATCTCCGGGCGACGTATCACGTGAGGTTTCTTCCCCACTGAGGGAGGTGAGGCCGCGTCGACCGATTCTTCGTATCGAACCAATGTTGTTTGCGTATACCACCGAAGGCTTCCTGATCTGTCGAAGGAGGGATCGGTCTCATGAATGCATTCAGCAACGCTTTTGAGAAAAAATGGTTCTGGATTTTTACGGTTCTTTTTGTCGTCGTTATGCTTCCTTTACCGTTTTTCTACGTTGAACGCTACATTCCGTCCCTTTGGGGACTTCCGCTCTTTATCGTCGGTTGGACTGTCCATACGCTTGTCACGATGCTGATGATCTTCGTTTTCTACGCACAGGCGATGAAACGGCCTGAATATCACGAGTTTGACGAAAAATAGGAGGGAACCGGAATGGACGCCGTTTCGAAACTGATATCGCCGGTTCCGGGGTTGTTCTTTACGGTTCTCGGCGGCTATTTTGTGATTATGGCGTGGATCGGGTACGTCGCCTCGAAGAAGACGACGACGCTCGGGGAGTTCTTTGTCATGAACGGCAAAGCGGGCGCGATCGTCAGCGGCCTTGCGTATTTCGCGACGCAGTACAGCATGAGCACGTTCATGGGGTGTCCGGCGACGTGTTACAAGGTCGGGTACGCGGGGCTCACGATCTCTGTCCCCGGGCTCGTATTCAGCATGATCATCCCAGCGCTGCTCATCGGAAGAAAACTCATCCGGCTCGGGCACAAATACGGATTCCTGACGATGGCGGACTATCTCGCCGACCGGTACGAGTCCGACGGAATCCGCAGCATTCTCGCGGTCATGATGGTCGTTTTCATGATTCCGCTCATGGGCGCGCAGACGATCGGAGCCGGAATCATCTGGCGAACGTTCACCGGGCAGCCGGAGTGGGTCGGCATCGTCCTGATGGGCGTCATCGTCATCATTTATTGCATGACCGGAGGCATCAGGGGAGCGATGCTGACCGACGTCATCCAGGGAGGGCTCATGGTCCTCACGGCGATCCTGACGTTCGTGATTTCGGTCCAGATCGGCGGAGGCTTCGAAGCGATCAACAGGAAACTCTTCGAAATGAACCCTGCGTACCTGAGCCATCCCGGCGTCGGCGGCGCATACGGCTGGGGCAACTACGTCTCGATGATCGTCATGTGGAGTTTCTTTTCGATCGGCCAGCCGTCGCTTTCCACGAAGTTCTTCGCGATGAAGGACTACAAGGTCATGTTCAAGGCCGTCATTCTCGGAACGATAGGCATGTGGCTCGCGGCGACGCTCATCGAATGGGCCGGAGTGAACGCGATCGTGTCGATTCCGGGACTCGAGGGGAAACAGATCGACTTTGTCGTCCCACTCATTCTGCAGCAACAGATCAGCCCCATCTTCTCGGCGCTTCTCATAGCAGGGATCGTCGCGGCGGGAATGTCCACGATCGACAGCCTGCTCATCGTTTCGACGGGCGCGATCACGCGCGACATCTACCAGAAGATCGTCAACAAAAACGCCTCCGATGCCGACATATTTCGCCTCTCGCGGTATGTCACCATCATCATCGGCATCGTGGCGATCGTTTTCGGAATCTCGCGTCCCGGGACGATATTCAAACTCGTTCTCTTCGCCTTCGGCGGCCTCGGCATCTGGGCCGCGCCGATCCTGATGGGAATG
>CALMZW010000181.1 GCA_937870605.1 uncultured Synergistaceae bacterium | reverse complement strand
GTTTCGAGTGTCAAAAGTGGCCATCGCCCCACAAGGGTCTAATACGTAAAGAAATGTTTCGAGTGTCAAAAGTGGCCATCGCCCCACAAGGGTCTAATACGTAAAGAAATAACTTTACAGCCCAAAAAATCCCGTGCGATAATAGGCTGAGAAGAAACTGTAAAAGGCGGTCAGCGATATGGCGTACAGGGCGAACAAGAACCAGCAGGTGCGTTTTGACGACGCAGTTCTGAATCTGACGAAACGGGAGGAGAGAATGCTGCGCGGAAGCTGGGCGACCGCGTTTGCGGAGCATGTCTTTTCCAAGATCAACGAGGATCGTTTCGCCGTGCTGTATTCGCAGGATGTCGCCTCGCGCCCGAACACGCCGGTCAACGTCATCATCGGCGCGATGCTATTGAAGCAGGCGTACGGACTGACGGACGAAGAGGTCGTGGAGACAATAGCCTTCGACATCCGCTGGCAGGAAGCGCTTCACACGACGAGCTTCGAAGAGCAGCCGTTCAGTGACCGCACACTGTCTCGGTTTCGGGAGCGTCTTCTTTCGTATGAGGAGAAGACGGGGATCGACCTCTTCAAGGAAGAGATGGAGTCGCTGGCTGGGATCTACGCCAAGTGCATGAACATCAACGGCCGGCTGAAGCGGATGGACAGCATGACGATCTCGAGCTCCTGTCGGCGAATGGGACGGCTGACGCTGGTGTACGAGTGCGTCCGGCAGATGGCAGAGGCGCTTCACCGGATGGGGATGGACGAGCTTCTGACGGGCGGCCTGATGAAATATGTAGAAGAAGAGCCGAAGACGGACCCCGGATATCGGCTGGACGACGAAGAAGCCGGGCGCGATCTCGTCGAGCGAATCAAGGACGGGTATCGCCTCTGGTTTGCCTGCGGGGACGCCTGCGGGAATGCCTTGGAGACGCTGCGGGAGCTTCCCGAATATCGGCATCTGGAACGGATGCTTTGGGATCAGACGGAAGTCGAGTTGGGAGAAGAGGTTCGCATCCGCCTGAAGGAAAACCGTGAGATCGCGACGGACTCGCTTCAGAACCCCTCGGACGAGGACGCGACATACCGGATCAAGGGCGGGAAAGGCTCTGTCGGGTATGTCGGGAATCTCGTCGAAGCGAAGGGCGAAAACGGAAGCATCATCGAGAGCTACGACCTCAAACCGAACATCACGCCGGACACCGAATTCACGAAGGCAGAACTTGCGCGGATCGGGACGCCGGAGGAAAAGACGACGCTCGTGGCGGACGGTGCATATGGCTCCGGGGAGCTGATGGAGCAGGCCCAACGGCAGAACATTGACTTCGTGACGACGGCGCTCAACGGGACCCAAACAAATCCGCTGATCGGGAAATTCGAGGTGGATGAGAGCGGACGCATCATAAGGTGTCCGGGCGACATGACCCCTTACCAAACCAAATATAACCCGGTGACCGGGGTATCTACCGCGCGTTTTGCGCATGACGACTGTGTGCGCTGTCCGCTCCGGGATCGCTGTCCCAAAAGCGGAAGCCGAAAACATCAGGAAGTTCGGTTCACAGAAAAGCAGCGATTAAGGGCAAGCGCGCAGGAACGGCTCGGGACAGACGAAATGCGATTGCTCAAAAACATCCGCAACGGGATCGAGGCTGTTCCATCTCTGCTGCGGAGAAGATACGGCGTGGACGCCATCCCGGTTCGAGGGCTGAAAAGAACGGCCCTCCGGTTCGGTGCTGCAATCGGAGCGCTGAACGCGGTCAGGTTCATGAACTGGGTAAGGAAAGTGGGCAAAGACTTATCTGCGAGATCATCCGCCTTGAAAAAGGTGCTTTGTTTGCTCAGGCCTTCTCAGATTCACGCTGGGCTGATCTGGTTGGGGTCGCCGAAATTCCGCTATTCCCTTCCTTTGACAGCCTGATTTTCTGACTTCAGACACTCGAAACAGATCTGATTGAGCCTCCTTTTCATCAAACTAATGCATAAAAGGGACATGCGGCAAACACATGTCCCTAGACTCGTACATGAATATTGTTCAGTGGAAAGTCGAAAAACTAACGCTGCAACCTACTTAGAATCGCATTCTTCCTCAATGAATTCATTTACTGTATCAACAAACAACTTAAAGGCCTCTTCCTCGTTCTCACTGTTATCAAGTAGGATTTTTGACCATCTCTCCTGTATGCCGCCATTATATTTGCGTTCGAGGAATCTATAA
>CALMZW010000180.1 GCA_937870605.1 uncultured Synergistaceae bacterium | reverse complement strand
ACGACCCGTTGTCCGTCACGATGTTCTTCCACGTCATGAGCCCTTCGCCCGGGACATAGAAGTCCGGCGGCGTCACGCCGTCGGGGAGCGTCTGCCCCGCCTTGATCTCGAACTGGACGCCCCGGTCGGCCAGCTCGTACCCGGAGCCGTCCGCACGGTCGAACAGCGCGTAGTATCGCACGTTCGACGGCCACGACGCCGTGTATTCGACCGAGAGGTCCGCGCTCGTCAGAGCGACGTCCTCGAACGTGTTCGCGTCGTAGAGCGTCGCCGCCATGCCCGCGAGCGATGTCGCCTTTCCCTCGACCGTCTTGCCGAGGTCGGCCGCGAGCGCCTGTTCGATCATGCCGTAGAGCGCGCTCTGCGGGTTCGCGAGGGCGCTCTTCACGGCCGCGACGTCCGAGTCGCCGACGATCGAACGCGGCTCGGGCTCTTTCTCGCCGGAGTAGCCCGAAAACGCCGTCGCGCTCTTGTTCGGCGCGCTTCCGATCGTGCACGTGCTGTCGGCCGAATAGGTCGCGTCATACGCGCAGCGGATGTTGTCGGGACTGTTGCCGTACACCGCGCAATGGTCCGTCAGCGTGGTCGTCGCGTAGGTGCGCAGGTACATCCCCCCGCCGAGACCGCTGTTGCCGTTGTTGCGGATGATCGTCCGCGCCATCGTGAGGGTCGCCTTGACGCCGTTGTAGATTCCG
Source organism: uncultured Synergistaceae bacterium (assembly GCA_937870605.1). Lineage (GTDB taxonomy): Bacteria > Synergistota > Synergistia > Synergistales > Aminobacteriaceae > CALFXN01. The sequence goes on along the minus strand of CALMZW010000180.1, from coordinate 755 downwards.
CCCGAATTCCCGTTGACGCACGTGTTGTTCTCGACGACGCAGTCAGTCATCGTAAGCGAGACGTTCCAGGAGCCGAACGCGGAGTTTCCGATCCCCCCGGCCTTGTTGCTCCCGTTCGCCGAGTTGCCGCTGATCGTGCAGCCCTGGAGGACGAGATTCTTGAGGTTCTGGATGCCCCCGCCGCCCGTGTTTCCCGTCACGGTGCAGTTCGTCATCGTGAGGTCGGCATAGCAGTACAGCCCCGCGCCGTACGTTCCGCTTCCGGTCGCGAGGCTCCCGCCGGTGATCGTCAGGTTCTTCAGCGTGCAATTTCCCGTCACATAGAGCACCCTCGCGCCCGGCGTCGTCTGTTTGATCGTGACGGGCCCCTCGATCGTCAGCGCCTTGTTGACGAACAGGTAGTCGGTCAGCGACACCGTCGTCACCGAGGGGTGGAAGATGATCCGGTCGCCGTCGGCGGCTCCCGACACAACGCTCCGGAGCGCCCCCGCCCGCCCGTCGTCGCCGGCGTAGCTCACCATCAGGTTCGTCGCCTCGCCCGTCCCGCAGGCGACGAGGAGCAGCGCGCAAAGAACCGCCGGCAATCCCGCGATCCTGAATATCCCTTTCGGATGTTTCCGTGTTCCCGCTTCGTTGTGCATGGTTCTATCCTCCCCTTCGCTCTCCGCATCTGTCTGCGCCGACGAGCGGCGCCTTTCCCGGCGCTCTCGGAAAAGGAGAGACGCCGCAACGATGAACGCGTCCGCGTCGACGGA
>CALMZW010000179.1 GCA_937870605.1 uncultured Synergistaceae bacterium | reverse complement strand
CATGCCTTCGGTTTCATTCGGCTGCGTCATAAGGTTGGCGACGTAAACCACAGGCCCGCGAGATTCGCGGATTTTTCGCGAGACATGCGGAACGAGAAGATTCGGGATAATGCTCGTAAAGAGGCTCCCTGGTCCAAGAACGATCATGTCTGCGTCCGAGATCGCTCGTAATACTTCAGGAAGAGGCTTCGCGTCGGCAGGTTCCAATCGGATATCCTGAAGAAATCTTCCGTGGGCGGAGATCTCGATTTCGCCCCGTATTATGCCTCCGTCCTTTTCCTCGCCGACAAGCGAAACGACTTCGGTTGTCAAAGGCAGGACTCTTCCCCTGATCGCAAGAAGATTATTCATTTCCTCGACGCCGGTACGAAAATCTCCGTGAAGCTCCGTCACGGCCAGCAACATAAGATTTCCGAGGCTGTGTCCCTGTAATTCTCCCCTGTCGAATCGAAAATCAAGTAATCGTTTTAATGCGTTATCGTTTTCGGCAAGCGCGACGATGCAGTTCCGTACGTCACCCGGCGGCAAGACTCCCCATTCTTGCTTCAGGCGCCCGGAACTTCCCCCCTCGTCTGTCACTGTGACGATCGCCGTTATGTTTCTTGTGAAAGATTTTAACCCGTGCAACAACGTCGACAGGCCGGTTCCGCCGCCAAGCGCGACGATAAAAGGCCCCATGGCAAGCTCGTATTCGACAGCATTCGACATCGTTCTCTGACCATCCGGCGCCTTTCTGCGATCGGCGTTCTTTCGGGAGATTCGTTCCTTTGTCTTCAGATATGCAAAGATCAACGCCGCGGTCGCAATCCCAAGAAGGTACGCCACCTGCCAGCTCACACTATTTCCCTCCAGGCGTTTCAAGATCTCGATGCCGAATGGTAACGACGGGAGCCAGGGACGATACGGAATCAAACAATCGCTGGGCGATGGCGACCGATCGATGTCGTCCCCCTGTGCAACCGACGCATATGTGAATGCGGGGTTTAGCAGCGAACAAATACCGCGGGATGAAATAGCGTAAAAAATCCTCCGTCCTGGACAGAAATTCCCGCGTTTCCGCGAACGTGAAGAGATATTCCTGAACGGCCGCGTCCATTCCCGTTTTCTCTTTCAGCGTGGGAATATAATGAGGATTTGATAGGAATCGTACGTCGAAAAGCATTTCGCAATCCTGCGGAACTCCATATTTAAAGCCGAAAGAAGTTATGACGACCGTTGACGTTCCAGGATACTCGCAGACCTCCCGTATCACACTCTGGCGCAACTGAGTGATCGAAAGTTCCGTCGTATCGAGAACAACATCGGCCGATTCTCTGACAGGAGCAAGCTGTGATCTCTCGCGAAGAATCCCTTCTCCGATAGAAACGTCCATCGCCATCGGGTGAAGTCGTCGCGTTATGTTAAAACGTCGAATGAGGGAATCGTCAGACGCGTCGAGAAAGAGGATCAGTACGTCTTTCCCCTGCAGGCGTAATGCGCTGACTGCCTGCACAAGATCCTGCAACAACGCTTCTCCGCGAGTGTCAACAACCGCGGCGACTCCGGATCGAATGGCCGCCCGGTGGTTTTTGAGAAGCTCGAGCAACTGGGGAAGCAAAGCGGGAGGAATATTATCTATTGCATAGTACCCCTGATCCTCCAATATATTCAGCGCCGTCGATTTCCCGGCGCCCGATAAGCCTGTGATAATGACGCATTTCTCGACTCCTTGCGTTCTTTGTTCCATAACCTAGCCCTTCCGGCTTGCGGCATTCACGGTCGAGCCGCATTCCTCAGCCCAACCGTTCCGTATTTCTACGGCGTGTCGGAGCGTCGCGGAAATTATCTCATAAGACTGCACCGCGCCTCGTTCGCTTCCGGGCAAAGCAATAATGAGACAGCTCTCGGACACGAATCCGCCGCATCGAGACAGAGCAGCCATTGGAGTATACTGCAACGATTGACTTCGTATCATTTCACCTATTCCGGGGACCTCAACCGTCGAAAGAGAACGTAACGCTTCAGGCGTCACATCCCGCCGCGATAAACCTGTTCCTCCGGTAGTCACAATCAGAAGAACACCCTCTCTTATCCAGCGTCGCACGGCGCTCTGGATCACTTCGACTTCATCGGGAACGACTTCATACCGAACGACTTCAAACCCATCCTCGCGACACCTGGAGACAAGCGCGGGGCCTGACGTATCGTGCCTCTCCCCTCGACTCCCCTTGTCACTTACAGTCAAGACGCCGCAAGGGACTCTCTTTCTTGCATAATACGCACCCGATACGTAAATGCTGCCACTTTTGAGAACATCTGCAAAATACCCTTGTGGAGATGAAGAACGTTCTGTCGTTGTCAAACAGACAGAAGAATGCCTGAAACAAATGTCCGCTTCCGGAACGTTCATCATTCCACCTGGATTCTCAAGAACAATACATTCAACATCCTCCGGAATGTCCGAAATCGGAACGGGGGCGACAAGTAAAACTCTTTTCGCCTTCGTCTTTGAATGTGGTTCTTCTATTTTGGCGAAATCCATCTTTACGACAGCGCGCCTTCCATAGCCATAAAGCGCCAGAATCTTCACTTCACACGCCTTCTTCCCCAAGAACATACGTTCCGCTTTTACCACCGGACTTTTTTAGCAGGCGTATTCCTTCAATCGTCATACCTTTATCGATTCCCTTGCACATATCGTAAATGCACAGAGCCGCTTCAGCCACACCCTGAAGAGCTTCCATTTCAACTCCCGTCACTTCTTTCGCGCGAACGAAGCAGGTAATATGAATCGCGCCTATTTCCGCGCAAACATCACAATGCACCTGAACCGAATCCAGTCGTATCGGATGACACAGCGGAATCAACTCGGCGGTTTTTTTTGTCGCCATAATACCGGCGATTTCCGCGACCTTTAAGATATCGCCCTTGGGTGTGTTCCCTTCCAGAACAGCCCGAAGAACTGCGGCGGGGAGAAGGATCCACCCCTCGGCCTCTGCCGACCGAAGCGTCTCTTTCTTATCCGTGACATCGACCATGACCGGGTGACCGTGAATATCGACGTGCGTGCTCGACATATATTTACCCTCCTATACGGGAAACGGCGACCCCTGTATCTCCGAAAAAAACCTTCCCTTTCGGTTTTTCTTTGACCGCCTGTAGTATGCGATCCATAACAGTGGAGTAATCATTCTTTCGGAGCGGAGTCAAAAGATCCCATGAAATCGAGCTGAAAAGACATGGATAGAGTTGTCCCGTTGAAGAAAGACGCAATCTGTTACATAAATGACAAAAATTATGACTGACTGCAGATATTACGCCTATCTTCTGGCCTGTGTTTTCTTCACGGTAATACACAGCAGGCCCAGAGCAACTTTCGCCATCGTTTTCTAATTGAATCCAACTACCATGTTTATGTATAATTGATAACAAAAAATCGATAGAAATATACGAATTTTTATCCCAGACTTCTCTATCCGCCGGCATAAATTCCAAAAACCGAAGCACATACTGCCTTTCGCGAGCATATTGTAGAAGAAGCTCTATGTCATATTCATTAATATTTTTATACAACACTGTGTTTAACTTTATTATTTTAATTTTACCACTTATGGCATCAAGTCCCCGAAGGACTTGAGACAAGTCTCCATTTCGCGTAATGTTTCGAAAACGCTCATTTGAAAGCGTATCGAGACTGACGTTTATCGAATGGAGTCCGCTTTCTATCAACGGCTCAGCAAGCGGGAAGAGAAGACTTCCATTTGTAGTTACGGAAACTCGTAAAAGGGGAAATGCGGAAATGAATCGCAAAAGGAACGGGGCCATTCCTTTTCGTAGAAGAGGCTCTCCACCGGTGAACCGGACCTTCTTCATACCAAGTCCGGCAAAAATGCGACAGAGTTCAAAAATTTCTTCATACGTAATAATTTCTTGGTGAGAAAGCCATGAGATTCCGTCTTCAGGCATACAATAACGACATCGATAATTACATCGATCCGTCACGGACACCCTAAGATATTGAATTCTACGTCCAATCGAATCAATAAGCTCGCTCATAAACCAACGAATATAAAGCTTTCTAATGGCATAAATATTTCAAGTTTCTCTAAAAACATCCCGTTTATCCTATTTAAGAGGGACAACAAGGACAGGATATCCTTCTCGTGTTAAAGTTTGCGCTCTAGCTTCCGCTATATTCCTGTCTTTCCCTTCAATAACAATAACGCGATAATATTTTTTTTCATGCACAACTGCAGATGTAACAGTTACACTATATCCTTTTTTTTTCAATTTTCCCATTACAGAATCCGCAACATTCTTTTCGGTAAAGGAGCCAACCTGAATTCCCCAACTCGAAGATGATGGCGAGTTTTCCGTAGTATTTGACGCCGCATTATGAGACGTCTTGAGAGGCTCTTTCACTTCGGGCGTCTTCTTTTTGACTTCAGGCGCCGGTTTCGTCGAAGCCCTTTTTTTGCCGGAGGACGTTTTCGAATCTTTCGTCCTGGCAATGAATTCTTTCTTATTGTCTTCCACTTTTACCGCGGAGTCACTCTCGCCTCGTGTATTACCTGTGGCAGGCACGGCCAGAATGATATTTTTCTTTTCCGCAGGCGTCGCCGATGCAAGAGTGCTCGGCAACGAGACAGACACCTCTTTCTCGGTTTTTTCATTGCGAAAAGCCTGCGTCGGAGAAAGAGCAATGCTATTCTTCTGTTCGGCCACAGCTACGGCTTCGTACGCTCTTGGTTTAGGTCCGGAAAGGAAAAACAATTTTATGCCGGCAACCAGGAGACCGACGGCAACAAAACCGATTACTGGAAGCATCATGTCTCCAAAAGGCATAAAGGGACGTTTATCCCTATGTCGTTTACTTTCTCGTAAAGCCATATACAAACGCCTCCAAATGCGAATCAGAAAATAAGGGACGGAGAAAAGAAGGGGTTTTCCCCGTATCCTCTCCGTCCTCGGTATCTAGCGTGTTTTCTGACTCTTTCGGATTATGGACGGAACATCATATGGAGTCTTCGGAACGCCACTGACAGTAAATAAATCCTCATCCTGCGGTGTCAGGACGTCCGTTTCTTCAAGTATTACGCCGCTCGATCTCCCTTTAGACCCCGATCGTAAATTTCCGCCTTTTCGCTCCTTTTCGGTTGTGAAGCCGGTCGCAATAACGGTGATCCGTATTTTGTCCTGCAGTGTGGTATCGATTGTGTGACCCCAGATAACCATAGCATCGTCATCGGAAACGTTCCGAATAATTTCGGCGGCTTGTTGTATCTCAAGAATTTTTACGTCTTCTCCGCCTGTAACGTTAAAGAGTACTCCCTTTGCTCCCTTCATTGGCGTCGACATCAAAGGACTCCTCAACGCTGCTTCAGCGGCGTCCTGTGCACGTTTCTCTCCTTGCCCCTCGCCGATTCCCATTATTGCGGAGCCTGCTTTCATCATTACGGTTTTGACGTCGGCAAAATCCACATTGATGAGTCCGGGTTTCAATATCAGATCCGTCACGCCTTGTACTGCTTGTCGGAGAACTTCGTCGGCAAGTTTGAAAGAATCAATCAATGAAAGATTCTTGTCGGCCAGT
>CALMZW010000178.1 GCA_937870605.1 uncultured Synergistaceae bacterium | reverse complement strand
ATCGCGATCGCGAGGATGACCGCAGACCCGACAAGCACCGCGTTCCGGATTTGCGTCACGCCTTCGAGGGATTCCGCCGTTGTCGACGCCATGCTCACGATGTAGCCGTTCTTGAGCGTATCGAAGGTCATCGTCTTCTCCTGACCCTCCCAGACGTAGTCGTACCGTCCGCGTTTCTCCTTGAGCATCTTGTCCGCAAGCGGCTTGAACGCGCCTCCCTGGACTTCGCGGAGCGTCTCCCCGTCGAACTTCTGTTTCGGATGGACCATGTAGCGCATGTTCCGGTTGAGCATGAACGCGTAGCCGGTCTTGTAGATCTTCACGTCGCCGACGGCCTTGCGGACGAACGCGTAGTCGAACGTCATTCCGACGACCGCCATGATGGCGCCCTCCGTGTTTTCCACGGGCAGCGAATAGTTCACGAGCTCCCTGCCGTCCCGGACAAAGGGGTCGCCCCAGAAGTCCTTCTTCGTGTCCAGGCACGCCCAGAACCAGTTGGTCGCGGCGTTCTTCCGGTCAAGAAGCTCCTTCGACGAGTAGGGGGACGCATCCGAGAACATGAAGACGTTCTTTTCCTTGTCGCGGGCGTAGGTCAGGACGCTCGGCTGTTCCTTCTTCGTCACTTCGGGATTGAAGTAGATGTAGACATCGGTGATCTCGGCGGCCTGCGCGCCGAGCGCGGAGATGAGCTTGCCGTTCGCGACGGCGAACTGCTGCATCGTGAACTCCAGCGCGTCGGCGTTTTCCGCCGTCACGTTGAGCCGGGTCTGGAGGACGGCGCCGAGCGAGAGGAGGATGCCGCTGAAGCGGTCGAAGGTGTCGTTGAGCTGTTCCGCGGTGGCCCTCGCGAGCGCCCCTTCGTAGTTTCCCGCCCCGACCGTCATCTGTTCGGTGCTCACGCGGAGCGCGTAAAACGCGATGATTCCCGACGAAACGAGCAGCAGCGCGAGCACGATGGCGAGGATTCTCGTTCCCAGCCTGTTCATCTGCTATCACCATTCTTTCCGTAAAGATTATGAAGTCCGGACAAAACCCCTTCATACGTACGGATGCATTCTACGACCACGGAAGGAAAAGGCCAAGCGTAAACAGAAAGAACCGATACGTATTCGCGGGAGGCTCTGGCGTCCGCACTCATATTACGTTACCATACCGTCAGGAGAGGGAAGGAGTGGACGGACATGCGGGAACTCTACGAAAAGGTGGAATTCATCCTCAACGGAGGCGCGCTGAATCACCTGTCGGATCTTCTGTCCGCGGAGGTGTCCTCGGCGCTGATCGTTCAGCCCGAGGGGGAGGACCTTGTCATTCTGGACGGCGTGGGCGCGTCCACGTCGAGCCTGCACATGCGGCGCCTGGCCGGAGAACTGCAGGGGCTCTTTCCGCCCCGTCCGGCCTCGGAACCCGGAATCCGCGTCGATCTCGCGCGAAGCGAGGGGATGTGGCCCTGCATCGTCCGCCTGTGCGGCATCGACTGGCGCATGTTCCTCCTTCTGGGCGAGGAGCCGTCGCAGAACCTCCTCGACCAGCTCAAACCCGCGGCCTCCCTCGTGGGGCTGTGGCAGGAATCGCTGCGGCGGAACCGGACTGAAGAACGTCTCTCCCGGCTGGCCTACATGATCCTGGCGACGAAGAGCACGCTCGCGTCCGTCTTTGAACCGATGCCGCTCGACTACTTCATCGCCTTTCTCGCGGACGTCCTGGGCGAGAGTCTCTTCCCGTCACGGATCTCCATCGTCGTCGACGACGGCGTCGCCCTCTCCGCGAAGGAGGGGGAGGCCGTCCCCGACATCGAACGGACCGGCGTCTTCCGCGACCCGATCCTGTCGCCCGTTCCGATCCGCATCGACCGCGAGCATCGCGAGCTTTTGGGCGAGCGGAACGCGGACCTTCTCGCTCCCGATTATTCCGTGTTGCTTCCCATTCCGGGGTGCAAGCGCCACGTCTACTGTCTGCTCGCCTGGACGCGCGAGGTGACCGAAGAGGACATGAACTTCATGGAGCTTCTCGGAAACGTCGCCGCAAAGGCGATGTCCCTCGGCTGTCTTTCGGGAGAGCGCGAGGCCTCCCTGGCGAACATCTCCCGGAAGGCCTTCGGCCTCGAAAGCCTCCATCAGGCGACGCTCCGGATGATGGAGCAGCGCAGCAGGGAGGACCTCTTCCTCCTGATCCTCGAGATCTTCTCGGAAATGTCGCAGGCCCGTACGGCGCACCTCGTGATCTGGCAGCCGCGCGCCGGGGGGTACGTCCGTTTCGCCCGGCGGCAGGAGGGGCGGACCATCGCCGTCGGCATTCCGCAGGCGTTTCCCGTCCTTCTGGCCGAAGACCGCGAGACGCCGCCGTCGCTGCCCGCGTCGCTTGCGGACGACTACTTCCGCAGCCTCGGCGTTCGCGGACTCGCGGACCTTCCGGACAGAGACTCCCTCGAATACTACTTCCTCTTCTGGGACGAAGGGCGGCTTCTGGGGTACGCAGCGGTTTCCGGGGCCGTGACCGGCTCGGAATTCGGAGACCTGTCGCTTCTGGAAACGCTCGCCAACGCGGCCTCGACGGCGCTCCGGAGCCGGTCGTACGATGAACCGTCCCTTGCGGCCGGAAAGGTGCTTCACGTGAAACGCATGGTATCGGGAGAGATCGACCGGGCCTATGCGGACATTCTCGAAGCCGGGCTCGACTGCACGATTCTGGAATGCGCGGGCGCCCCCGCGCTCTCGGACGCGCAGCAAACCGCGGCGCGGCTTGTGGTGATCGAAGACGACGCGACGCGCTGCATCCTTCCGGGCTCATGGGAAAACGACATGCTGACGCTCTTCCCGCCGGATGCGGGATGGAGGCTTCGGAGCGGGGATTAGCCTCCCGCGAAAATCCGGTCCATCTCCGCGTGATGCGAGCGGAAACTCGCGATCAGCGTGGGGTTGAAGTGTTCCGGCATCGTGCGGCCGTCGCCTTCGAGGATGATCCGGCAGGCGTCTTCGTGGCTCATGCCCTGTTTGTAGGCTCTCGGCGAGCGCAGGGCGTCATAGACGTCCGCAAGCGCGACGACCTGTCCCTCCCACGGGATCTCGTCTCCCCGCAGCCCGAGGGGATATCCGGACCCCTCCCATCGTTCGTGGTGGGTCATGCAGATCCGGCGCGCCATCTCGAGCCATCGCGCGTCCCCGATGATTTCCCGGCCCCATTCGGGGTGCCGTCTGATGACGTCCATTTCTTCGGGCGTGAGCGCGCCCGGCTTGGTCAGGATTTCGACCGGAACGCGGAGCTTGCCCAGGTCGTGGAGCCGGGCGAAGATGAAAATGTTCTCCTGATCTTCCCTGCTCCGGCCGAGCCATTGCGCCGCCAGCCGCGAGTATTCGCCGATGCGGTCCGTATGCTCCGCCGTCTCGTAGTGGTGAATCCCCGTAATCGACTGGAGCTTTTCCGCCAGATAACGGTAGGAGTCGAGAATCTCGCGGTGAAGGTACTCCGCGCCGATGAGCCCGGCCAGCGCCGACGTCACCGGGTGGAGCGTCTCCAGAAGCTCCTCGTTCCGGGGCGTCCTGCGGTCGAAGGCAAGCTCCAGGATGCCGATAACCTGTCCCATCTCAAGAAGCGGCAGAAGGACCTCGGTCTGGACATCCGGGTGGACCTGGAAGTACTCGGGATCCTGGTCGACCCGTTCCACCCAGGCCGTCAGCCCCGTCCGGACGACGCGTCCGACGACGGTCCCGTCGAGCGGCGCGGTCAGCGGGAGCGTCCGGCCGCGGTATCCCGCGCTCGCCAGGTTGATCGCAACATCGCCGTCGATCCGCGCTGCGAGCACGCCGAACGCCCCTGCCGCCTGGCGGATCGTCTCGGAAATCCCGCGGAGTTTTTCCTCGAACTCTCCGGGGCTGGTTATCGCCACGGTCACATCCAGCGTGCGCGTCCAAATATCCTCGCGCCGGCGAAGCGCGTCGTTCGTGCGGATGAGTTCGTCATTCATGGCCATGGTCTCTTCGGTGAGGGCCGAAATCTCTTCCTGCTGTCCGGAAATGGCGCTCAACGCGGATTCGAGCCCGCCCAGGAACGATGTCAGCTCCGACAGGCCGCTCTGCCGCTTCTGTTCGACGACCGACTGATGCAGGAGATTCAGCGAAAGCGCGGCCTCCGCCAGATCCCGACGGGGCGCGAACTGCTCGGCGATTCGCTCGGAGGTCTTCCGAAGTCCGGTGAGCGCCTTCAGGATGCCGCTCGCCGTCGGAATGATCACGAGCAGCACCAGCAGCAGCGAAATCAGTCCGCCGCCCATGTGAAGGATCGCCACGTCGCGCGCCATCGCCGAAATTTCCCGCTCGGGAAAGAGAAGGCCGAAAGACAGGCCGGAAATGTCGCCGTCGCCGCTTCCGCACGGATGGAAAAACAGCCTCAACCGCTCGCCGCGGAACGTGACATCCGCATGTCCGGAGCCGCCGTCCATCATCTGTTCCGCGGCGCTGAGGAAAGACGGGTCCGCAAAGCCGCGGTCCGTCACGCGCGCCGCAAGAAGCAGCTCGGGGTAGGGCGCCGCGAGGATGACGCCGTCGCGGCCGATCAGCATTCCGAAGCCGGACCCGAAAACCCGCCGGGGCTGCACAAGCGACTGGAGGTGCTTCAGATCCACGTCAACGCCGGCCACGCCGAGCAGCGCGCCGTCCTCCGACCGGACGGGCGTCGTCACGGAAAGAACGTTGACCTTGGTGATCATGTCGACATAGGGATCGGCGACGACCGTCCGCCCCTGGTCGGCGGCCCGGCGGTACCAGGATCGCTTCCGGCAGTCGTACCCCTCCGGCTCGCGCCAGCCCGAGCCGTCCGCAAACGAACCGTCCGCCTCGAGTCCCACGAAGACATCCTGAATCCCTGTATTCCTGTGCCTTTCGAGAAACGACGAGACGAGCGTCTCGACATGATCGTCCGTCCGGGCGGCGCCATGTCCCTCCCGCATGTGAAAGGACGTCGCGGCGGCCGTCGTCTCCGCGAGCATCCGGAGCTTTTCGAAGTACTGGACGACTATTTCGGCGCCGTCGCGCGCCGAGGCCTGCCCCGACTCTTCCAGACGGCGGCCGAAGAGATCGTTCGCCCAGAAATACGTCAGTACGGACATTCCGATGACGGCGATGCATATTCCCACGGCAAGAATCCAGAGCTTCGATCGAATGGACATCCGACGACCCCTCCAGCGTGACCTTCGTTAATTATACGCCGGCTCCGCACAGTTCGCGAGAACAGCAAAAAAAAGAGAGCCGGAGACACTCCCATTTGAGGGAACGTCTCCGGCTCTCTTTTCGTTCGTCGGACGCTCTATTCGAAAAGGACGGGGCGAAGCAGCGGGCGGATCCGCCGCAGCCGGGCGCTGACCGCCTGCTGCGAGATCCCCAGACGGCGCCCGATATCGGCCTGCGTCCACCCCTCCGCGATCCATCGGACGATGTGCAGGTCTTCCCCGGAGAGCAGCCGCTCGAACACGGGCGACTCGCCGATCTCCTCCGGGGGGCAGCAGGGCTCCGCATCCGTCCCTTCAAGCTCGCATACATCCATCGTCGCGTCGCGGCGCATCCGTTCCGCGGCGTCGCGCACCATCGCGGGCAGGCGAAGCTTCAGGAACCGCGGGAGCGGTTCCCCGGGAGGACAGCGCGGAAGCAGCCGGATCAACGCGAGATACCCTTCCTGCTCCAGATCCTCGAACTCCGCCCCGCGCCCCAGATACCGCCGCGCCGTCGCCCGCACCAGGGGCCGGTAGGCGGCGCACGCCGCCTCGACCCCAGCCCGGCCTTCGATCATGAAGCTCCCGCGTCCACCGCAAGATGGACATATCCCCGGTCGCAATGTGGAAGAATCCGGTGAAAGTGCGCGTCCGCCGCGGCGAGCACGAACGCCTCCTGATCCTCCCCCGGAACCGCCACATCCGCCGCCAGGCCCAGGCGGTGGGCGCTCTTCGGAACGCCCCCCACCCGCGCGTTGTGGGGATCGCACCGGTAGCCGCTTGTCAGCAGCAACGGGCGCCCCCACGCCTCGCGAAGCTCTTCGAGGCGGACCAGCAGAAGAGGGTGCAGCCGGACCCTGTGGCAACAGGGGCACTCGAATTCCCGCAGGGAGAAGTGAAGCGAAACCCGAAGGTCGTTCAACCTCACCGGGCGCCCTCTCCCTCTATGGCGGCCCGCAATTCGCCGATGGCCGCCGTCAGGTCGTCCAGCCGTTTCTCCATCCGGACCAGAAGGTATGCCGCCACGGCGACCGCAAAGCCGCTCTGAATCGACGACGCAAGAATCTCTTCCATGTTCCGCCTCCGACGACTATCCCTCGATCAGATCGGTGACCGTCCGGTCGACCAGCTCCGCCGACCTGATGCTCGCCGGGGCCGTGACGAAAATCGGGTTATCGATCACCGCCTGCATCGCGGTCCTGACCTCCGCCTCCGTCAGGGAATCCTTCGCGTATCCCAGGGAAAGCGACACCGTCGCGCCGTCCGCCGTTCCGAAACGCATCCGCACCGTCTTCATCTATGCTCGCCTCCTCACGGAAATCGCCTAGGCGATCTCCACGGTATTGTTGTCCACCTTTTCGGTGGAACGCACCGTATGGGCCAAAAGCGCCCCGAGCGCGTCGGAAACCGCCTTGACATTGTCCGCCGCAGCGGACGCCGCCACCTTCATCAGGGAAATGCTCCGCAGAACGGGCTTGCCGCCCGAATCCGTCCCCGTCTGCACGCGCAGAACAACCTTGCTGTCCATCGGCGAATACGTCGCCATCCGTATCACTCCTTCGGAAAAAGTGTTCACCCCTCGCCGCATCGTCTGCGGAACTTCCTGCGGGTGACGCCTATAAGAGTGCGTTGGCTTCGTATTATATACAAATAGTTATCTTTTTAGGAGGGCGTTCTCTTCTTGTCGGTCGTGTCGGAATAGACTATAATGTTTGAAGTTTTTTCAAGCGAAGGGGAGTCCGGGCGTCGGTCCGGCATCTCCGAATCGTGTCGAGGAGGGATCGTCGTGAGGATCTGGCGCTTTGCATTCGTGTCGTGCGTGTGTGTTCTCCTTCTGGTCGGAACGGGTGCGGCCTTCGCCCATGCGCCGAACGGCATCGACCTGCACTGGGACGCGAGTCTGCGCGTTTTGGACGTGAACGTGCTTCACCCGGTCAGCGCCATCAACGAGCACTACGTCAGCCGGATCACCGTGCTGGCGGGAAAGAGGGTCGTCGCTTTCCGCGACTACACGATGCAGACGAACTTCAAATCCCAGATGGACGTCTTCTACCTGAAGCCGCTGCATAACGGGATGAAGGTCACCGTCATCGCGAAGTGCAACAAAAAGGGCTCGAAGAGCGCCTCGATGATTCTCGGCCGTCCGCGAAAAAAGTAAAGACGCCGAACGTGAAAAGGGCGGGCCTCCCTCAGGGGAAGCCCGCCCTT
>CALMZW010000177.1 GCA_937870605.1 uncultured Synergistaceae bacterium | reverse complement strand
GTCCTTCCTGGACGACTTCCGGTCGCGTATCGCCCGGAAGAAAACCTCGCTGGAGAAGTGCTCTTTTCTTTCGGAGACTGTGAGCAGGGATTCGCCGATGCCGATTACGTCGATGAGCACACGTATCACACGCAGTACGCCCAGCATTGTGCGATGGAGCCGCATGCGGCCTGCGCGTCGTTTGACGAAAACGGACGTCTGGTGATCGTATCGACTACACAGGTCCCGTTCCACGCCCGTCGCATCGTCAGCAAACTGACGGGAATCCCCGTGGGACAGATCCGGGTGATAAAGCCCCGCATAGGCGGAGGCTTCGGGTCAAAACAGGAGGTTCTTCTTGAGCCGGTTGTTGCGCTCTTCGCCCTCCGGACGCGAAGAAACGTCGTCGCGGAATTCTCCAGGAAAGAAGTGTTCATGAACTCGCGCACGCGGCATCCCTTCAGGGTCCGAATCAAAACAGGAGTCAAAAATGACGGGACGATAACCGCGCTTGCGATGGATGATCTGATGAATGCCGGAGCGTATGGACCGCATGGACTGACAGTTCTCTCGAACGGCGGGTCGAAAGTGCTTCCGCTTTTGAACAAGGTTCCGAACGTCTCTTTCGTCGGACGAACGGTCTATACGAATCTTCCTGTAGGCGGCGCGTATCGCGGGTACGGAGCGACACAAGGGTATTTCGCGCTCAATCAGCATCTCGACATCCTCTCGAGACATCTCGGTGTCGATGTGATTGATTTCATCAAGGCGCAGCATATCCGTGAAGGGGAAACATCGGAAGTCTTCAAGGCCATAGGCGAGGGGACCGAGGGAGTCAGCCAGATCATCAAATCATGCAGGCTTTCCGAGTGCATCGACATCGGAGCCCGGGAGATCGACTGGAAAGAGAAGCGGAACCGCCGGATCCGAAAAGGCGATCACGTTTCAGGAGTCGGCATGGCGGTGGCGATGCAGGGTTCCGGCATTCCTTGCGTCGATATGGGCGCCGCGTGGATGAAGATGAACGATGACGGTTCGGTCAATCTCATGGTCGGCGCGACGGATATCGGGACAGGCTCCGACACGATTCTTGCGCAAATTGCGGCGCAAACACTCTCCCTTCCGATGGACAAGGTCATCGTCCTCTCATCCGATACGGACCTCACGCCGTTCGATACCGGAGCATACGCCTCCTCAACAACGTATATTTCCGGGAAAGCGGTTCAGAAATGCGCCGAAGAGATTCGCAAACAACTGCTTTCGGTCGCTGCGTCCATGTTACAATGCGAGGCCTCGCACCTTGCACTGCACGATATGAACGTCGAAAACCCGAGTTCGGGGAAATCCGTTTCCTATGAGGACATCGCCTGTCGCGCCACATACGGAGCCAACCAGTTCCAGATCCAGGCGACGGCATCCTGCGTGACCGAAGAATCCCCGGCTCCCTTCGTGGCGCAGTTCGCCGAAGTGGACGTCGACGTCCGCACGGGGAAGATACAGGTGCTGTCTTTCGTTACTGCGGCTGATTGCGGCGTTCCGCTGAATCCCCGGATGGTGGAGGGGCAACTCGAAGGCGCGACGGTGAACGGCATAAGTTACGCCCTCACCGAAGAATTGCTCTTCGACGGAAACGGACGAATCACGAATCCTTCCTTCTGGGATTACAAGATTTTTACTGCGGCGGATATCCCGCAGATGAAGACCATCATTGTGGACTCCTTCGAGCCAACCGGTCCCTTCGGCGCGAAGTCGATCGCCGAAATCGGGATCAACGGCCCGGCTCCGGCCATCGCAAACGCACTCTTCGACGCCGTGGGAATCCGGCTCTTCGATCTGCCGCTGACGCCGGAGAAGGTTCTCGGAGAAATACGGCGGCTTGGAATCTCCTGAAGCGGCGCCGTATGAAGACGATTGAGGGGGCGCTCTTTGCAATAGGAGGGGGAGTGGTTTCCGACGGAGAGGAACTGTTTCTCCCCGACGGCGCCGTCCTCATTGACTCGGGCGCGGTCATCGACATCCTTCCTTCCAGAGAAGCGAGAGCCGTCTGCAGCGATTTTATCGATGTAGGAGGCAGACTGATCCTGCCGGGCTTTGTGAACTTCCATCACCATCTCTATTCGTATTTCGCCGTAGGTTTGCAGCCCTGCGGTAAGACGGATACGTTTTCCGAGGTGTTGGAAAATTTCTGGTGGAAGCTCGACCTCGCACTTTCTGAGGAGAGCGTTTTCTACTCCGCCGTTCTAGGACTCATGGAATCGATCCGGCATGGGACAACAACGGTGTTCGATCATCATGCGTCCATGGGGTATGTATCGGGAAGCCTCGAAAGGATGGCGGGCGCGTTCGATCTAACCGGAGTCAGAGGCGCCTTGTGTTTCGAGACATCGGATCGTTTCGGCGAAAAAGAAGCCGAGAGACATATCGAGGAAAACCTTGCGTTTTGCCGGTCGCACAGACAAACGTCGATGCTTCGAGGGTTGTTTGGCCTTCATGCGTCCCTGACGCTTTCGGAAAAGACGCTGCGAACCGTCGCGGATTGTCGCCCGCCGGAAGTGCCCGTGCATATTCATTGCGCCGAAGCGATGGATGATGTCGATGCGTGTCATCGTCTCGGGTATGCCGGCCCCGTTGAACGGCTTTTTGAACACGGCCTTCTTGATACCCGTTCACTGCTCGCGCACGCCGTTCACCTTTCTTCTCGTGACAGAAATCTTGTTCGCTCGGTTCGCCCCTTCATCGTAACGAATCCGGAATCGAACGCGAATAACGGTGTGGGGCGTATGGACCGCGATGCGGTCGCCGACTACGTTCTCGGAACCGACGGAATGTCGGGCGACATGATCCAGAGCCTCAGATCGTACGTCCTTCTCGGCCTTGGCGGGATAGAACCTTCGAATCGGACGAGCGGGATGTTCTTTCAAAAAAGCAGGGAAGCCCTGCGCTCGTTTTTTCCCCAATGCCGCGGCCTCGCGAAGGGTTCCGCCGCCGATATAACGGTGCCGGAATATATCCCTCTGACGCCGGTTTCCAGGGAGAACGTACTCGCGCATCTTCTGTTCGGAGCGAAGCAGGGACGCGCCTTCATGACGGTTGTGAACGGACGTGTTCTCTGGAAAGAAGGCGTTTTCCCGCATCTTGATGCCGACGAATTACGCGTTCAGGGGAAAAGAGTCGCCGGAGAACTTCATGCCGCGTATTCGCGTTTTCTTCTTTAGCTGCCGTAAAGGGGGTTCGTCCATTTGGCATCTCTAGAGACACGTGTCACCAATATCGTTTTCCGGAATCCGGTGCTTCCCGCTGCAGGACCGAATGTCGCGACAGGAGAGCGAATGATTGCGGCTATCCGTGGTGGAGCGGGAGGGATTGTGGCCAAGACGGTTTCCGTCATCCCTGCGAAAGACCCCCGGCCCACCATTCGCAAGTGCGGAGCAGGGCTTCTGAACTGCGAAACATGGTCTGAAGCTTCCGCCGAATCGTTTCTGGATGCGTACAGGGCGATCAAACGAGAAGGCGTTCCTCTTATCGTGTCAATCGGGTATTCGCCGGACGATGTCGCGCGACTCGGCAAGATGCTCGAGAGAGAAGTTGCGCCGGATGCGATCGAATTCTCCACGCATTACGTCGGGAAATCGCTCGATCCGCTGCTCGAGGTCGCGCGGGCGCTTCGCGAGAGCGTGCAGATCCCGATTTGGATGAAGGTGTCGCCGAGCACGCCGAACATCGAAGAACTGGCGATTCGGGCCGCTTCCTATGTCGACGCGTTTGTTGCGATCAATTCGGTTGGTCCCGCTCTCGATTTCGATATCGAAACGCCGCATGCGACGCTGGGCTCGAACAACTCGTTCGGATGGCTTTCCGGTCCGGCCATTCGACCGATAGCTTTGCGAATCGTCTCACAGATCGCTTCCGTACAGCCAAAGCCCGTTATCGGCGTCGGAGGAATCGCTTCCGGCGCTGATGCGATCCAATTCTTCATGGCGGGCGCTTCTCTCGTTCAGGTCTGCACTGCTGCCATCCTCAAGGGAGCTTCCGTCTACGGCGCGATCGCGGACGATATGAAAACATGGCTCGAGAAGCACGGCTATGCCTCCGCGGAAGATATTCGCGGTCTATTTCTGAAGAACCTGAATAATGCGAACTGAATCGGTTCATCAAACGCGAGGGAGGCACGCATCAGCCCGATGAAGCATAACGAGCACTTTTCGACTATCGGCGCCAATGTCCCGAGACAGGACGGATGGGAGAAAGTTACCGGCAAAGCCCGATACATTGGAGATATCCGAACGCCCGGCGCATGGATCGGCGGAACGCTTCGCTCTCCGGTCGCTCGGGGACGACTTCGTGGAATCCGGAAGGATGACGCCTTTGACTGGTCGAAGGTTGTATGTCTGACTGCGAAGGATCTGCCCGGTCCAAACTCGGTCGCCATGGTCCGCGATGACCTTCCAATCCTTGCGGCCGACGAAATCCGATTCGCGACACAACCTCTGGCGATAGTCGCAGCCCCGGATCCCGGGACACTTGCAGAAGCGCTGCAACGCCTGCACGCGGACATTGAAGAATTACCGCCCGTTCTGACGATGGAGGACTCCTTTTCTCTCAAAGGAATTGTGTATCCCCCCGACAATATCATCATGGAATACAGGATTGAGAGCGGCGACGCGGACAAGGGGTTGTCGACATCGGACGACATTATCGAGGGAGCCTACCGTACCGGATATCAGGAGCATATTTACCTTGAGACGCAGGGCGTTGTCGCCAACCCGCTGCGGGACGGCGGTATAGAGGTCTTCGGCTCAATGCAGTGTCCGTATTATGTCCATAACGCGCTGTGTAAAGGACTTGCGCTACCGCCTGAGAAGGTCATCGTCCGGCAGACGGTGACGGGAGGCGCCTTCGGTGGGAAAGAGGATTATCCTTCCGTGCTTGCATTGCACGCAGCTCTCCTGGCGTTGAAATCAGGGCATCCGGTCCGATGGATCCACGACAGAACCGAAGATATCCTCTGTTCGACGAAGCGACATCCATCTCTGATCCGGCACCGAACGGGCGTTATGCGCGACGGAACTCTCGTCGCCGCGGATATTGACATTCTGCTCGACGGAGGAGCATACACGACGATGAGCATCGTCGTTCTTCAGAGAGCTGCGCTGCATGCAACCGGCGGATATCGCTTCCCGAATGCGCGCATCAGGGCGCGGGCCGTTGCCACCAACACGCCGCCGAACGGAGCCTTTCGCGGATTCGGCGTTCCGCAGAGCATATTCGCTATCGAACGCCAGATGGATGCCATTGCGATGAAACTGGGGATGGATCCGCTGGACATTCGACTTTCAAACGCAATGAACGAAGGAGATATCTTCCCCTTCGGCCAAAGATTGAGACAGGGCTTTCCGGTCCGCGACATTCTCAAAAGAGCGGCGACTCTGTCCGGATACCGGGAAAAGCGACACAAGTATCAAAATGATTGCGGTGTAAAGAGAAAGGGAATAGGCCTTGCGCTCGGCGTTCATGGGAGCGGCTTTACGGGTTCCGGAGAACAGAAGATCGCCGGAACAGCGAACGTGCGATGGAACCGCGATTCTACGGTGGACGTCCTGGTGAGCAGCGTTGAGATGGGGCAGGGGGCTTCGACCGTGCTCCCGATGATTGCCTCCGAAGCTCTCGGGATACCGGTTTCACGGATCCGCCATCCGCTCCCCGATACGTCGGAGGTTCCAAACAGCGGCCCGACTGTGGCCTCCCGAACGACCATGTATGTCGGTCGGATGGTGGCTGATGCTTGTCGCGATCTGCTCGAAAAGTTGAAGGCCTATGCTATTGCCGGAACGGATTTGACTGTTTTTAAAATGTCCGTACGCGATGGTTGTATTTCGGATGATTCGAATAACGTTCTCGGCACGATCGACGAGATCGCTCAGCGTTTTCTGAACGAGAAAGAGGAACTTTTCGGCGTTTCGTCATTCCATACGGAGTATGCCGCGCAATGGGATGACGCGTCGTTCCGGGGCGAAGCGTACAAGGCGTACGGCTGGATTGCAACCGTCAGCGAAGTCGAAGTTGACCAGAGAACCTGTGAAATCGTTCCATTGGAAACAACCTGCGTCGTCGACGCCGGAGTTGCGGTCCACCCCGTCCTTGCAGAAGGACAGGTCGAGGGCGGCGCCCTCCAGGCCCTTGGTTGGTCGTATCTTGAGGACCTTCCCTGCGAACAGGGAAAATACGCTTCCGGGCATTTGAACTCGTACCTCATTCCCACGTCGCAGGACGCTCCGAAGTTTACGGTCGACTTCATTCATAACCCGAGTCCCGATGGTCCCTACGGCGCAAAAGGACTCGGAGAACTGCCCATGGATGCTGGGGCTCCTTCGCTCGCATCTGCGGTTGAATGCGCTACGGGAGCGCATCCTACGGCAATCCCAATCACCGGAGAGGTTCTCTACACCCTGTTGAACGAAGGGGCGGGAAAGAGACGATGAAGTGCATCTGTCGCATCAACGGAATTATACGTACGATCGATTCGCACCCGCTCCGGCGATTGCTCGATATTCTCCGGGAAGACTTCGGTCTGACGGGGACAAAAGAAGGATGCGGAGAGGGGGAATGCGGGGCCTGCGCCGTGATCCTGGACGGCAGGCTCGTCAATTCCTGCATGATTCCGGCCATGCAACTTCGTGGAAAGAACATCCTCACGATCGAGGGGCTCGGCGGTACGGAACCGGATCTCCTGCAGCGCGCGTTCGT
>CALMZW010000176.1 GCA_937870605.1 uncultured Synergistaceae bacterium | reverse complement strand
GCAGGAAACCTACCTCGGCAAGGTGAAGATGATCTACATCGATCCGCCGTATAACCGGAAGAAGGGGAATAACCTTGTTTATCGAGACGATTTCGTTGGCAACACATACGAATACTTGACACAAAGCAATCAAGCGGACGAACAGGGTTATCGCCTAGTAGCCAATACTGAGTCAAACGGCAGGTTTCACTCCGATTGGCTTGGAATGATGTATCAGCGCCTTCGAGTCGCAAGGAATCTTCTTGCACCGGCCGGAGTGGTCGCAATATCCATCGATGATGCAGAAACTGCGAACGTACTTCATTTATGTTACGAAGTCTTTGGGGAGTCAAATTTCGTAGGTACACTTATCTGGAAGAACGCGACTGATAACAATCCTACCAACATTGCTATCGAGCACGAAAGCATTCACGTCTTTGCGAGAAGTAAAAGCGACCTCGAAGGTGTCTGGAAGAGTTCTGTCTCTTATGTCAAAGAAGTTCTCGTCAAAATAGGAACGAAGCTGGCCGAAACGTATTCGGATCTATCCGAATTGCAGACAGCCTACACAGAGTGGTTTCGCGACAACAAAGCACAACTTGGACCACTAGCAGACTACAAATTTATCGATACTAACGGTGTATATGCGGGTAGTCGTAGTGTTCATAACCCAGGAAAAGAAGGATATCGATACGACATCATTCATCCTGTTACGTGTAAAGCGTGCAAGCAGCCACTTTTGGGGTATCGATTTCCAGAAGAGACAATGAATGGTTTGCTAGCTGAGGGGCGAGTGCTATTTGGAGAAAACGAGAGCAAACTTATTGAACTGAAAGCATACGCCTCAGAGTTCGATGATAAGCTTTCTAGTGTTTTTGAACTAGATGGACGATCTGGCCCATATGATTTGAAGACGCTGTTCCCTGAAGGAAGGAAAGTTTTTTCTAATCCAAAGCCTGTTCTTTTGATGGAGCGTCTCATATCCTTTATGACTGGTCCTAAAGATATCTGCCTTGACATGTTCGCTGGTTCATCGACGCTTGCTCATGCGTTGTTCGAAATAAACCGGCGCGAAGGTGGAAGTCGAAGATTCATAAGCATCCAATATCCGGAGGTTATTGGTCAGGACAGCGAAGACGCAAAACAAGCGTACCACTTCTGCGTCAAAATAGGCCTCAAGCCTTTGATTTCCGAGATTTCCAAGGAACGCATTCGTCGCGCCGGGGAAGCGGTACGACGAAAAGAAGGCGTTTTTGGTTGGAACCAGGACATCGGCTTCCGGGTCCTGAAGGTCGACTCTTCCAATATGGCCGATGTGTATTACGCCCCGGACGCCATCGAGCAAACGCTGCTTGACAAGATGACCGATAACATCAAGCCCGACCGGACGCCCGAGGACTTGCTCTTCCAGGTTCTGCTGGACTGGGGCGTGGACCTGTCGCTGCCCGTCCGGAGAGAGCGCGTTCAGGGCAAGACGGTTTTCTTCGTCGATGAAGATGCGCTGATCGCCTGCTTCGATGCCGGCGTGGACGAAGATCTGGTCAAGGAACTGGCCGGATTCAAGCCCCTGCGCGTAGTGTTCCGCGATGCGAGTTTCGCCTCCGACGCCGTCAAGATCAATGTGGAGCAGATCTTCAAACAGATCTCCCCGGAGACGGACGTGAAGGCGATATGAGCGAAGGGGCGAAGGGAAATAAAAAGCTGCGCATTCGCAACAGCACCGCCGAATTTCTGGTTTTCGCCGTTCAGAGCGGCGAAAGCGGCATCGAAGTTCGCTATGAGGACGAAACCATCTGGTTGACGCAGAAACTGATGTCGGCGCTGTTCGACGTGGATGTCCGGACCATCAGCGAGCATCTGAAAAACATTTTTCAGAGCGGAGAGTTGAAGCAGGACGCAGTTATCCGGAAATTCCGGAATACTGCCGAGGACGGAAAAGACTATCTGACTCAATTCTACAACCTCGACGCCATTATTTCCGTGGGGTACCGGATCAATTCCGTGCGCGCGACGCAATTCCGCCAGTGGGCGACACAGGTGCTCCGGGAATACGCTCTCAAGGGGTATGTTCTCGACCGAAAGAGGATGGAAAACGGCGCCTTTCTCGGAGAAGATTTCTTTGAGAAGCTGCTGGAGGAAATTCGGGAAATCCGGCTCAGCGAACGGCGCTTTTACCAGAAGATAACGGATATCTACGCGACAAGCGTCGACTATAACCCGTCCGCTCCGACAACCCGGGATTTTTTCGCCAGGGTCCAGAACAAACTGCATTTCGCCATACACGGCCATACGGCCGCCGAGCTGATCATGCAACGCGCCGGCTGTGAGAAACCGTTCATGGGGCTGACATCGTGGAGAAATTGCCCGGACGGGAAGATCCTGAAGTCGGATGTCTCCGTCGCCAAGAATTACCTGAGCAAAGAGGAACTCGAATCACTAGGGAGAATTGTCAACGCCTATCTCGATTTGGCCGAGGATCGGGCGAAAAGAAGAATTCCCATGACTATGGAAGATTGGGCGAAAAGACTTGATTTGTTCCTGGAATTCGACGAACGGGCGATCCTTCAGGATAAGGGCGAAATGTCGCATGATCTGTCCAAAGAGTTCGCGGAAAGCGAGTTCGAAAAGTACCGGATTGTTCAGGACAGACTGTTCAGGAGTGATTTTGATAAGATCCTCGGGGAAATAGCGGAGGGCGAAGATGAAGAGTAATCATCCCGCGTCGTATGACGCTTTCGAGCCTTCGCCCGGACGATGCGGGGGGCGGTCGGCATGAAGCTCAAATTCAAAATCCAGCCCTTCCAGACCAGAGCCGTCGAATCCGTGGTCGACTGCTTCGCCGGACAAGTCAACGCTTCCGGCGCGGCATACCGCGTCGATCCCGGAGTGATACGTATAAAGTCGGGAGAAGAACAAATAACGTATACGGAGATCCAGGGCTTTCGGAACGCCGATATTCAGCTGACTCGGGAGCGATTGCTCGAAAACGTCCGTTCCGTCCAGATGCGACGGAATCTGCCTCTTTCGGAATCCCTGGCGTCCAGCGCCGGGTGCGGCGTCAACCTCGACGTGGAGATGGAAACCGGCACGGGGAAGACGTACTGCTACATCAAGACCATCTTCGAGATGAACAAGCGGTACGGCTGGACGAAGTTCATCGTTGTGACGCCCGGCATCGCCATTCGCGAGGGAGTGTTCAAGTCGCTGGACATCACGGCCGGACACTTTTCCGAGAGCTACGGGAAGAAAGCCCGGTTTTTCATCTATAATTCCGCGAACCTGTCGCATCTTGAGAGCTTTTCCTCGGACGCGGGCATCAATGTGATGGTCATCAACATTCAGGCGTTCAACGCCGCCGGGAAGGAGAACCGCCGGATTTACGAGGAACTGGACGACTTGCAGTCGCGTCGCCCCATTGATGTCATCAGCGCCAACCGTCCCATTCTGATTCTGGACGAACCGCAGAAGATGGAGGGCCCGAAGACGCTGAAAGCGCTTGAAAAGTTCAGGCCGTTGATGATTCTGCGGTATTCCGCGACGCACCGGACCCATCACAACAAGATCCATCGCCTCGATGCGCTTGACGCGTACAATCAGAAACTCGTCAAGAAGATCGCCGTTCGCGGCATCGCGGTGAAGGGGCCGGCCGGGACCAACGCCTACCTGTATCTGGAGTCCATCGAAATTTCCCGACAGGCTCCCGCAGCCCGCATCGAGATGGAAATACGGTCGGGCGCGAACATCAAGAGAGTCGTCAGGCGTCTCGAACAGGGCAGAGATCTTTTTGTCGAGTCCAGCCGCCTCGATCAGTATCGCGGCTTCGCCATCGCGCAGATCGACGCCCGAAACGATACCGTGGAATTCACGAACGGCGTCGTTCTGAAAGCCGGGGAAGCCGTCGGAGACGTGACGGAAGCGACATTGCGGCGCATTCAGATTCGCGAAGCGATCCGGGCGCATTTCGAGAAGGAAAGGGTTCTCTTTCCGCTTGGCGTCAAAGTCCTCTCCCTCTTTTTCATCGACGAAGTGGCGAAGTACCGCGACTACAGCCGGCCCGACGAACAGGGAGAGTACGCGCGCTTCTTCCGGGAGGAGTACGAACGTATGAAAGAGGAGTACATGAACGACCTCCCCTATGACGACAGCGCGGCGTACCGGAAATATCTTGAAGGCATCGACGTCGACCGCACGCACAACGGCTACTTTTCAATAGACAGGAAAACGAAGAGGCTTGCCGATCCGGATTTCAAGACCCGCGGCGAGGATGCGGGACTGTCGGACGATGTGGACGCCTACGATCTGATTCTGAAAGACAAGGAACGGCTTCTTTCTTTCAGCGAGCCCGTTCGCTTCATCTTTTCGCATTCCGCCCTGCGCGAAGGTTGGGATAACCCCAACGTCTTCGTCATGTGCATGCTCAAGCACAGCGACAATACCATCTCCCGGCGTCAGGAAGTCGGCCGGGGATTGCGGCTGTCGGTCAACCAGCACGGCGATCGGATGGACAAGCCGGAAACGGTGCATGATATCAACGTCCTCACCGTTGTCGCCGGAGAGAGCTACAGGGATTTCGTCGCCAACCTGCAGCGGGAGGTCGGCGAATCCCTGTCGGAACGCCCCCGCTTCGCCGACAAAGCGTATTTCCTCGGGAAGGTTTTGAAGACCGACGGAGTCGCCGTCGTTGTGGATGATGACATGGCTGCGGGGATCGAATTCTATCTCATTCAGAACGGATATGTCGACAGGCAACGGAACATCACGGAAAAATACTGCTCCGACAGGAAGGACGGGACCATAGCGGAACTTCCCGACGAGCTGAGCCCCTATGCGGAACAGGTCCTTCAGCTGATCGACGGCGTGTTCAGCGAATCCAGCCTGCCCGAAGTGGAAGACGAACGTACGGTGAAGCGAAATCCTCTGAACGACAATTTCAGCAAGAAGGAGTTCCGGGAACTCTGGAGCCGCATCAATCGGAAGGCCGTCTACCGGGTGGAATTCGACCCGGAAGAGCTTGTCCGCAACAGCATCGCGGCTCTGGACAGGGAATTGCGGGTGACCCCACTGCAGTATGTCATACAGGAAGGGGAACAGCTCAATCACGTGACGTTCGACCGGTTGAAAGCCGCGCGGAGCTTTGAGATCACCGGAACCGCCACGAAGGAATTCGTATCGTCGATTCATTCGCTGGTAACATACGATATTCTGGGGAAGCTGGCGGAGAGCACGCAATTGACGCGGAAGACAATCGCCGCGATTCTACGCGGAATCCGGACGTGCGTTTTCGACCAGTTCAGGCAGAACCCGGAGCATTTTATCGCGGAAGCAACCCGTCTGATCAACGAACAAAAGGCGGCGGTCATTATCGAGCGCCTGAGCTATGACGAGATCGCAGAGGTCTACGATATCGATATTTTCACGGCCGGGCAGGAGCGGCAGGACTTCGGCAAAGCGGGCGGGAAGCTCGGGAAGCACATCTACGATTACGCGATTACGGACTCCGCGGTTGAAAGAAAGTTCGTCGCGGAGCTGGACACCGGCGCCGAGGTCGTGGTGTACGCGAAGCTCCCGCGCGGCTTCCTGATTCCCACGCCGGTCGGAGACTACAATCCGGACTGGGCTTTTTCGTTCAGGGAAGGATCGGTCAAACACGTCTATTTTGTGGCCGAAACCAAAGGCTCGATGTCCACGCTGCAATTGCGGGCTATCGAGGAAAAAAAGATCGAGTGCGCCAGGAAATTCTTCGAAGAACGCAACAGGAGAATCGATCCGGAGCATGTGACGTATGACGTCGTCGACAGCTATGGGAAGCTGATGGAGATCGTCGGTATCGGCGAAGCTTCGCTCTAACCCGGGCCCCTCTCCCCCGTCAGGGCATGGTCATACCCCGCATCCCCGAAGGCTGCTCCAGCCGGCAGCGTTCGAGAAGCGCCGCGTCGGAGAAGACCGTGCGCGTGTCGCCGTCCGCCGCGATGCGCCCCTCGTGGAGGACGATCGTCCGGGGGCAGACATCGAGCACCATGTCGAGGTCGTGCGTCGCGATCAGGCGCGTGTGGCGGAAGTCGCGCAACAGGCCGATCAGCAGGCGTCGCCCGTACGGGTCGAGCCCCGATCCTGGTTCGTCCATTATCAGGACGTCCGGCAGCATCGCGAGGACCGTCGCGATCGCGACGGCGCGTTTCTCGCCCCCCGAAAGCCGGTAGGTCGGCCGGTCGGCGAGGCGTTCCGCCCCGACGCGTTCGAGCGCCTCCGTCACGCGCTCGCGCACCTCGGGCTCCGAGAGCCCTTGGTTCAGCGGGCCGAAGGCCACGTCGTCGAAGACCGTCGGCATGAAGAGCTGGTCCTCGGAGTCCTGGAAGACGAATCCGATCCGCCGCCGCACCTCGCCGACCGTCTTCTTCGACAGCAGCGTTCCGCCGACGTCGATCGTTCCGCCGGAAGGAAATATCAGCCCGGTCAGCGCGAGCATCATCGTCGACTTTCCCGCGCCGTTCGCCCCGACGAGGCCGACCGCCTCGCCGTGCTCCAGCCGGAACGACGCGCCCTTCAGCGCCTCCGTGCCGTCGGGGTAGGCGTAGCGGAGGTCGCGGACGTCCAGATAGTGACAGCTCATCGGACCCCCGTAAATCCGGACAGGAGTCCGGGCAGGTTCACGAATCGGCACATCAGGAAGAACCCTCCCC
>CALMZW010000175.1 GCA_937870605.1 uncultured Synergistaceae bacterium | reverse complement strand
CATTCGTCCGGGACACCAGCGGTACGGACAGCTCTGACCTCCGGGCGATTTAGGGAGGGGGAAACGCGGATGGAATTCGGACGACGGTGGATTGCGACGGCGATGTGTCTCGTGACGATGCTCGGGAGCTGTGCGGCTTCCGCTCGAGCGGCCGTGGAAGCGGTATCCGCGACCTCGGCCGAGTATGCGCGCGATATCGGCGGAACCGATCACAGCGGCGAATCCCTTTTCTTCCTCATCGGCGCGAGCGTCCGCACCGAAGACCAGGCCAGGAAGGTCCTTGAGCGGGCGCTCCCGTTCTTCGGCGACATGCAGTCGTATTTCATCGTTCAGCGAAGCGAAGGCTTCCAGGGGCTGAAACCGGGCTGGTGGGTCGTCATGGAGGCGTACCGGAACGCTCCGTCGAAGGAGAATCTGGAGCTTGCCCGGCGCGCATTTCCCGACGCGTATGTCCGGCGCGCGACCGTTCTCGTGCCGGAGCCGATACCCGTATACGAAGAGCTGGTCGACAAATAACGTAACCCTGCATGAGGGAGAAAAGTCGGCGGCTTTCGCCCGTTCGTTTGTATCGGAGGCAGCCGTGGCCGCGCTACGGGACGGAACAACGGTTTTATGATAAAAAAGTGTCCGTTGCCGGAGTGGCGGAATGGTAGACGCAGCGGACTCAAAATCCGCCGGGGGCGACCCTGTGGGAGTTCGAGTCTCCCCTTCGGCACCAAACCTTGATAGCGACAGGATTGGCAATGCGCTTTAAAGCACGAAAGCAAAAGCGGTTTTTCCTCGAAAAAACGGTGAATCCACCGTGGTAAAAACAGGAGAACCGCGACGGATTTTTCAACGACCTTCCCGGATTCCGTTTTCGGCGGAAATCGGGGAGGTTTTTTAATGTCAGGTATCGAAGAAGCGAAAAACGGCGCTCAAGCAGGCTGGGAAGAGGCTTTCCGCTACTTCATCATTTTCAAGACCGCCGAGGGGCGAAGTCCGCGGACGGTTTCCGATTACGGGAAACACATCAGGTTTTTCTTCAAGAAATACCCCGATGCGTTCGCGCAAGGCCCTGCCCTTCGCCAATCGCTCCTCGCCTATTTCTCCGAACCCGTCAAACCCGCGACATACAACATCCGGTTCACCAATCTCAAGGTTTTCTTCGACTGGTGCCGTGCCGAGGGCTACCTGCCGGAAAACCCGAACCCTTTCCGCGGCTTGAAAAAGAAGAAAGCCGAGGGGCGCATTGTGCGGATCGGGCCGGACGTTCTGACCGCGCTTCTCAAACTTCCGAACAGGGAATACTTCAGCGGGACCCGGGATTATGCCCTGATATTACTCTCCCTGGACACCGGAATTCGCCCCAGCGAAGCGCTCGCGCTCACGACCGACGACGTGAATCTCAAGGCGTATGAAGTGTATATCCGTGCGGAATCCGCCAAGACTCGCGTGTCCCGAACCCTCCCCTTCAGCAATACCACCGCCGCTGCGATCGCAGATCTGATGCGGGTTCGTCATCCGCTCTGGAATTCCGGAACTCCCGTATTTTGCGCCGCTACGGGGAATCCATTCGGGTTGAGGGACTGGGAAGACCGAATTTGTATGTACTCCAAAATACTCGGAACAAAGATCCGCCCCTACGACCTTCGTCACACGTTCGCGTTGATGTACCTCAAGAGGGGCGGAAACACCTTCGCCCTCCAGCGGACGATGGGGCACACGGACCTCTCCATGACGCGCCGGTATATCGCCCTGAACGACGACGACCTGCGGGAAGAACACAGAAAGGCGTCTCCTGTCGAAGGGATCTTCAAGAAGCGGATCACCGTGCTGAAGGTGGCGAAAATCAAAAAACCCGAATAGCTATTTCAAAAAAAGACGACCACGTTTTGTTTCCCGAAGGCCCGACTCATAGGTTTCTATAAGAATGGGGGGCCTTCGGGCAAATCCGCTCCATTCACGAGGAGACGTGGTCACATGACCATGATGTCGATGGAGTATCCGGCGGGAGTAGCGGGGAAGTTGCAGCGAAAAAGGGCGAAGAACACCGTGCGCGGTTCTCTCGATTGCATGGCGACGGTCGGAGCGCCGGAGAAGGCGTCATTTGAACCGGGAAACGCCCTGACGGAGTTTCTCAGGTTGCGGCTTGCGCAGGGGCGAGGCGAACGGACGCTGAAAGATTACGCGAAGCACGTCCGTCAGTTTTTCCGGGAGCATCCGGAAGCCGTGGACGAGAAGAAACTGTGTGACGCGGTGATCGAGTACATGTCCGAGAGAATCGCCCCTGCGACGTACAACCTTCGCCTCTCGAACCTGAAGAACTTTTTCGAGTACTGCCGGGAAAGGGGTCTTCTCGAAACGAACCCGATGGACCTCTTCTCGAAGAAGAAGGACGCCGGCCGATTCTCGAGGATTACGGACGAGGCCGTTCTGGATCTTCTCGACCGCCCCGACAGAGGCACATTCGTCGGGAAACGCGACTACGCGCTCATGATGCTCTCGATTGACACGGGGATCCGACCGAGCGAAGCGCTCCATCTGATGCGCGACGATATCGACCTGAACGGACGGACCGTCACCATCCGTGCCGACGTTTCGAAGACGCGGGAACAGCGGATTCTGTTCCTCAGCCCGGAGGCTGCGCGCACGCTCGAAGAGCTGATTCAACAGAGGAAACGGTCGTGGAGGAGGAACGTTCCCCTGTTTCCGACATTCGACGGAAGACCGCTTTCCGAGCGCGAATGGGCGGATCGAATCGCGGAATATCGCGTGACGTCCGACAACCCCATCCGTCCCTACGATCTGCGGCACTACTTCAGCCAGGCGTATCTCAGGAACGGAGGAGACGTCTTTGCCCTCAAGGACATTCTCGGCCACAAGACGCTCCAGATGACGCAGCGGTACATCTCGCTCAACGGAGAGGATCTCCGGACCGACCACGTCAAGGCGAGCCCCGTCCGGAAGCTTTTCGGCGGAAGCCCGAAACCGCGCGGGCGCGACATCAGAAAACCGGGGAACGAGAGCGTCCTTCCCGGGAGAAAGAATAGAGCGCCGCGCACGGCCGAAGGCGGAGACGAAACGATGGAAACGCTTGCCGAGCTGTTCCGGTCGGATCCCGCGACGGTCATCCGGTTCGTCTCGAGGATGAACGACGTCATGTCGGAGTTCTCGCAGGGAGGACGTTCGTGATGAAACGGGAAAACGTCAGGTTCGTCATTCAGGGAACGCTTCGGGAGGCGCTGGCGGAGGCGAAACAGCGCGTCGCGGAACTCGAGAGACGCGCGCGGGAGGAAAACGGGCGGGTGCGGACGCGGGGGCTCATCCTCATGGGCGCGGTCCTGATCGAACACGTCAAAGAAGAAAAACGCGAGGAGCTTTACGAACGCCTGATCGACCTCGACGCCGTCGTCCGCAATCCGAAGAGCTCCCCGGAAGAGAGAGACGAAGCGAAACGTCAGTCGAGAGAAATCATCGCGGCGATCGCGTCTAAAAACGCCGCGGAACGGCAGGCGT
>CALMZW010000174.1 GCA_937870605.1 uncultured Synergistaceae bacterium | reverse complement strand
TGCGCGAGGGTGGCCATACGGTGGGCGCCGGCGTCGTTACTACGATACTGGAATAAAACTCAAACTGGAGGCGTAGGAATGGCCGATATAATCGGAATGCAGTGTACAGACTGCAAAAGACGGAATTATAGTACTACAGTAAATAAGAAGAAGCAGTCGAAGAAGCTTGAGTTAAAGAAGTACTGCAAGTGGTGTGGAAAACACACCTTGCATAAGGAATCGAAGTAGTGTAGAATACATCTCGCTCGCAGGTCCGTAGCTCAATTGGCAGAGCACTGGTCTCCAAAACCGGGGGTTGCAGGTTCAAATCCTGCCGGGCCTGCCATTTTTTATAGTTAATGAATGGGAGGCTGGATTGTGGAATCAATCCTTAGCTTCATACGCGAAGCAAAAGCCGAACTGAAGAAGGTGTCTTGGCCAGGCAAAAAGCAGGTGTGGTATTCCACGCTTGTCGTTATAGCCTTTTCATTGTTTGTCTCCGCCTACCTCGGCCTCATCGATCTCGCCCTTACAGGTGTCTTTTCGAAGGTCTTCGGATAAAGGACGACATATTTGACGTGTATGATTCACCGATCTCTGCAACGGCTGGGAGGTGAGGGGGCCGAAAGACCCCCTTTTGGGCATGGATGGTAGCGAAAACCGACGCTGGTATATAGTGCAGACATACTCAGGGTATGAGAACCGGGTCAAGGCGAATCTTGAGCAACGGATCGCCACGATGGGCATGGACGAGAGCATTTTTAACGTTCTTGTGCCTGTGGAAGAGCGTCTTTCCGTCAAAGAAGGGAAGACGAAAAAAGTGACTCGAAAGCTCTATCCGAGTTATGTTCTTGTCGAGATGAAAATGAATGACCAGTCGTGGTATGTCGTACGACATACTCCCGGCGTAACTGGTTTTGTCGGAGCCGGTAACCATCCGATCCCCCTCTCTGAACGCGAAATAAAGGAGATCATGGGAAAAGTCGGCAAAGATCACGTCAAACCCAAGATAGAGATCAACCTCAAACCGGGAGATGTCATCAAGGTCAAGACAGGCCCCTTCGAGGGACAGGTCGGGCCTGTGGTGGATGTAAATCCCGACAAGGGGAAGGTTAAGTTCGTTGTTACGGTGTTCGGGCGAGAAACTTCGGTCGAAATCGATTACACAGAGCTGGAAAAGCTCTGATACGGCGTACCGTGTTCAAGGCGCACGAAATGGAAGGAGATAGCGACGTATGGCCAAGAAAGTAGTGGGTCAGATCAAGTTGCAGCTGCCGGCTGGGAAGGCGACTCCCGCGCCACCTGTCGGACCTGCGCTTGGGCAGCATGGCGTTAACATCATGGAGTTCTGCAAACAGTTCAATGCAAAAACCAGTGATCAGGCCGGATTGATTATTCCTGCCGTCATTACGGTGTACGCGGACAGAAGTTTTACATTTATTCTGAAGACGCCTCCGGCGAGTGTTCTCATAAAGAAAGCTCTTGGAATCGAAAGAGCCTCCGGAGAACCGAACAAGAAGAAAATGGGAACGTTGTCGCGTACAAAGGTGAAGGAAATTGCGGAACTCAAACGCGCCGATCTGAACGCGAATGATGTGGAAGCGGCAATGCGAATGGTTGAAGGCACCGCTCGCTCCATGGGAGTGGACATCGCGGAATAGCGATTTGAATCTCGTGGCAGAACTGCTTTGTCGGTTCGCTATGACCACAGGAGGAAAAATATGTCTGTAAACAGCAAAAGATTCAAGGAAATTAGCGCGAAGGTTGACAAGACGAAGTTGTATTCGCTGAAGGAAGCGGTTGACCTTTTCAAAGAGGTGGCGACGGCGAAATTCGACGAGAGCATGGAGATGCATATCCGGCTTAATGTCGATCCCCGGCATGCGGACCAGCAGGTTCGCAGCACGGTTGCCCTCCCTCACGGAACGGGAGTCTCGAAGAGAGTTCTCGTTATAACGCAGGGTGAGAAGATCAAGGAAGCGGAAGAAGCCGGGGCGGATTTTGTTGGCGGCGAGGACCTCGTCCAGAAAATCTCCGGCGGATGGCTCGATTTCGACGCCGTAATTGCGACGCCGGACATGATGAAATCGGTCGGTCGTCTCGGAAAGATGCTTGGTCCAAGGGGCCTTATGCCGAGTGCGAAGACCGGTTCCGTAACGTTTGAACTCGCGAACGCCGTAAAAGAGATCAAGGCCGGACGCGTTGAGTTCCGTG
>CALMZW010000173.1 GCA_937870605.1 uncultured Synergistaceae bacterium | reverse complement strand
GGGCGGCTTCCGTCGAAGAAGACGCAGTCCCCTTCCGAGAGAAGGTACGTCTGCCCCTGGTAGTGGAAGAGCATCTGCCCTTCAAGGACGAACGAAAATTCGTCGGAGTCGTGCATGAAGTGCGGCGTTTCCTTCGCGGTCTCGACGGCGTAGGTGATGAGGTACGCGCTCCACTTTCTGTTCGGCCACGCGTGGCCGAGCATCTCGTAGCGGTACCCCTCGGTCGTCTTGCGCGACGAGATGGGCTTGACGTCGTCCTTTCGGATGAGAAGGAAATCCTCCTCCTTCTCCCCGATCAGCGTCACGAGCGACATGTCCAGGTTCTTGGCGATCCGCGAATACGTCGAGATCGGCGTGCTGACCTTGCCGAGTTCGATCTTCGAGAGCATGGCCTTCGAGATGCCGACCCTGTCCGCAAGATCCTGGAGCGTCAGTTTGTGGGAAAGGCGCTGTTCCCGGATCCTCTTTCCGATAAGGACTTCCATTTCTTCCATGCAAGCTCCCCCTTGAGCGGCGACGTTCCCGACGAAACCGGCTCAGCCCGCGAAATGCCGGAACGCTTCGCGGATGGCGACGCCGCCTCCGAGGATCAGGACGGCGAAATAGACGACCGTGACGACGTTGAGAAGGTGTCCGTACAGGATGTACAGGCCGTCGGACTGCAAGAGCCCGATTGCGAAAAACAGCAGGGCGAGCGCGGGCAGCGTGTTGCTGAACGGGATCAGGCCGAACGGGGCCATGAGAAGGAGCGCTCCCGCGATCATCGCGCAGTTGTTCACCGTGTTCGCAAGCGGCGACGTCACGAGGCCGCCCATCCGTTGGGGGCGGCTCACGCGCTCCAGCGAATGAAGCCATTTCGCGCCTTTTTCGATCGCCGCGCGGATCTTGTCCGCGGGCAGGGTGCGCTGCGCGATGCGCTCGGGCAGCCACAGGCTGCGCCCGAGGAGGCGGCTGACGCCGATCAGCAGGATCGCCGCGCCGAAGACGGTGCTGACGCCCGGGATCGAAACGGGAACCAGGAAGACGATCGTGAGAAACGCCGAGAGGATCAGAAGGCCGTCCTGCCCGACGAGATCGCGGATTTCGGCCAGCGTCACCCTCCCCGGCGGCAACGTGTCGATCACCATATCGAGCTTCGCGCCGATGGAGCCGCTCTGCGCTTCCTCCCGCCCGGGCCGGGCCGGAGAATCCGGATGCTTCCCCCGTGATTCGTCGGAAATTCGTGGCACGCTTTCATCCCCCGCGAAAAGAAATCTGTATTTGAAACGCGATACGACTATACGGCCTCCGACGGCGGTTCCGCAAGCGAAATCTCCACAATCGACGCGTCCTGGGGCGGACAGCACCCCCGGCGCGAAAGGAACACATCGTCAGGCCGTGTGCTCCATCGACGCCTGGGCCTGCGACTGCGACCACGGCCTGATCTTCTTCAGCGTCTTCGCGAGCGTGACTTCGGCGACCTCCGTGTCGTGCGCCGCCTGCGCGCGAAGCCAGTAGCCGTTCGACAGCCCGAAAAACCGGCACAGACGCAGGTCCGTATCCGCGGTGATCGCGCGTTTTCCGGAGACGATCTCGCTGATGCGCTGCGCGGGAACCGAAATCTCCTTGGCGAGACGATATTGCGATATTCCCATGGGTTTCAGAAACTCCTCAAGCAAAAGTTCGCCGGGAGTCACCGGCCCGGGTCCGGTCATGGCCGTCACCTCCTTCTAGTGATAGTCCGTTATCTCGACGTCTTCCGCACCCGCGATCGTCCACCGGAAGCACACGCGATACCGGTCATTAACGCGAATGCTGTGTTGTCCCCTGCGGTCGCCCGCAAGCTCTTCGAGCCGATTGCCGGGCGGAACGCGCAGATCGTTCAAAGATCCGGCGATCTCGAGCTGCCGGATCTTGCGTCGCGCAACAGACTCGATGTTCACGAATCGCCGCACGCGTTTCCCTCGGGCGAGTCGTTCGGTATCCCGGTCTTTGAATGAAACGATCATGACGCTATAATACCGCGGTGCGTGAATAACGTCAAACGTGATTACGGCGATCAAAAAAAGGGGCGCCGGTCGAAAGAACGGCCGGCGCCCCTCAGTCGCGAAAACCGGATATCCCTGTCTACTTCGACGCGTAGATGTCGAGGATCTTCAGGATGACCTTGACGGACTTTTCCAGCGACGGGACGGGCAGGAATTCGAACTTGCCGTGCGCGTTGTGTCCGCCGTAGAAGATGTTCGGGCAGGGAAGCCCGCGGTACGTCAGCTGCGAGCCGTCGGTGCCGCCGCGGATCGGGACGATCTTCGGCGTGATGCCCAGAGCCTCCATCGCCTGCGTGGCCGTCTCGACGATGTGCATGTGCTTTTCGAGAACGTCGCGCATGTTGTAGTAGGTGTCGGACAGCTCCAGCTCGAACCGATCCGCGCCGTACTTGTCCTGCATCCACTTCACGGCGCGCTTCATGAACTCCTTGCGCTGCGCGAACTTCGTCCGGTCGTGGTCGCGGACGATAAGCGACACGGTCGCCTCCTCGACGGCGCCCTTGAACGAGGTGACGTGGTAGAAGCCTTCGTACTTCTCGGTGTGCGACGGCGTCTCGGCGGGCGGCAGCAGCGCGAGAAGCTCCGTTCCGAGCAGCGTCGCGTTGAGCATCTTGTCCTTTGACGTTCCCGGATGCACGGCGCGGCCGTGGACTTTAATGTCCGCGCGCGCGGCGTTGAACGTCTCGTAGTTGATCTGGCCGACGGGGCCCGCGTCGACCGTGTAGGCGAAGTCCGCGCCGAAGGCCTCGATGTCGAGAAGGCTCGCGCCGTGTCCGATCTCTTCGTCCGGCGTGAAGGAGACCTTGACGGCGCCGTGCTTGATCTCCGGGTGATGGACGAGGTGATCGACCGCGCCCATGATCGCGGCCATTCCGGCCTTGTCATCCGAGCCGAGAAGCGTCGTTCCGTCCGTTACGACGATGTCCTGGCCGACGTAGTCGTTCAGGTCGGGGAAGTCGACGGGCGACATGACGACGCCGAGCGATTCGTTGAGGACGATGTCGCCGCCCTCGTAATGCACGACCCGGGCCTTGACGTTCGCGCCCGTCACTTCGAGCGCGGTGTCGAGGTGCGCGTTGAAGCCGATCGTCGGGATCTTCCTGTCGGTGTTCGCGGGCAGCGTCGCGGTGACGTAGGCGTGTTCGTCGACGCGGACGTCCGAAAGCCCCAGCTCCTCGAGCTCCTTCGCGACGGCCTTCGCGAAGACCATCTGCCCCTCGGAACTGGGGACTTTGCCGGTCTTCTCGACCGACTGCGTGCTGAATGTCGTGTAGCGCAGGAAACGTTCCAGTGCGGTGCTCATGCGATCCTTCTCCTTTTGTCGAATTCAACTCGTGACGCTCTCCTCCGACGGTCCCGCGCGAAGGGAGGCGAAGCGCGGAAACGACCTCCGAAACCGCGTGCCGTCGGCATATTGCCCCGTACATTGTACACTATGTCGCGGCCGTTCCGTCACTCCTGCGCCCGCTTCGCCGCCGCGCGGCATATTTCGTCCATGCACGCGAGGAACGGCCTCTCCCCGCGCCAGAAGGGAGGCGGCCCGAGACGTCCGGCGGCCGGGGCGGGGGCGGGCGCGGCCGGAAGGCCGCACGGTTCTTCCGGAAGCGGCGCGGACCGCCCGTCGCCCGCGTCGCCCCAGAAGAGCGCGGCGTCCGCCGGCAGCGGTTCTGGTTCCGGCGGCGCCTCCCGCTCCTGCTCCGCGGCGGCCGGAGCGAGATATTCCAGGAGCGCGTCGCGGTCGCGTCCGCGCAGGCGCAGCAACAGGAAGGGGTCGGCGTCGAACGCCTCCGCCATGATGTAGAAGACGGCCGCGATGTGCTTGCACGGGTTGGAGACGTCGGGGCAGGAACAGTCCGTGACGAGGTCGCCGTATTCGGTCGGGAAGAGCGGAAGGCCGATCTTCGCGAGAAGCTCCTCGAGCCCTTCGGGCATCTCGCCGCCGAGCAGGCGGGCCAGATTCCATGGTTGCCCCGCGAGCGCCCCGGCGATCCGCTCCCACTGCGCGTCCGTATAGGGCCGCATGCGGATTTCGACGTCGTAGGGCGTCCGGCGAGACCCCTGGACGCGGGCGGTCACGCGGCCGACGCCGATGTCGAGGCCGATCACCTGCCCCGATCGCGCGTAGCTCCGGCCCCGCTGCAACCGAGCGCCGATGCGGAAGCTCTCGAGCGCCTGGATCCAGCGCCGCCCCCACCAGTTCTTCGCGAACGCCCCGCGTGCGTTCGCCGCCTTGATGCCGCCCGAAACCGCGATCGGCGGAGCGGGCGTGTAGTATCCGTCGTTCCACCCGAAATCCCGGCTCATTCCCCCGTCGCCTCCGTCTCCAGCCGGACGACGTCGAGCAATTCGCCGTCCGAAAGCTCTGTGATCCAGTTCTCTCCGGCGCCGACGACGCTCTCCGCGACAGCCGACTTGCGTTCGATCATCCGGTCGATCTTCTCCTCGAGCGTTCCGGCGACCAGGTATTTGAACACCTGGACATTTTTCGTCTGCCCGATCCGGTACGCCCGGTCCGTGGCCTGGTTCTCGACCGCCGGGTTCCACCACCGGTCGTAGTGGATGACCCGGTCGGCCCGCGTCAGGTTGATCCCCGATCCCCCGGCCTTCAGCGAGAGCACGAAGACGTGCGGCGCGCGCGCGTCCTCCTGGAAGCGGGCGATCATTTCGTCGCGCTTCTTCCGGGCGACGCCTCCGTGGATCAGGAAGACCTCCTCGCAGAAGTACTCCTGGAGATACGTTTTCAGCAGCTCCCCCATCTCGGCGAACTGCGTGAAGACAAGCGTCCGGCCGTCGGTCTCCCGGGCCTCTTCGAGCATTTCGACGAGCCGCCGGAGCTTGCCGGAGCGCCCTTCGAGCCCCGAGCCGTCCGCGGCGAACTGGGCCGGATGGTTGCATACCTGCTTGAGCCGCAGAAGCGTTGCGAGGACGAGCCCCCTGCGATCCATGCCCTCCGTGCGGGAAAGCCGCTCTTCGAGGTCCGCGAGGACGGCGGCGTAGAGCGTCGCCTGTTCCTTCGTCAGCGTGCAGTAGGTCTTCATCTCGATCTTGTCGGGAAGGTCCGAGATGATCGCCTTGTCCGACTTGAGCCGGCGCAGGATGAACGGCGCGGTCAGGCGCTTCAGCCTCGCGGCGGCCTCCGCGTCGCCGGAGCGGCGGATCGGGTTCAGGAACCTCCGGTCGAACGAGCTTCGGCTCCCGAGAAGCCCCGGGTTGAGGAAGTCCATCAGCGCCCACAGGTCTCCGACGTGATTCTCGACCGGCGTCCCCGTGAGCGCGATGCGGTAGTCCGCCTCCAGCGACCGGACGGCCCGCGACTGCTTCGCGTCCGGGTTCTTGACGTTCTGCGCCTCGTCGAGGATGATCCCGGCCCACCTCACGGGCGCCATGAGCGCGGCGTCCCGCTGGAGCAGCGCGTAGCTCGACACGACGATCGCGCTCGACTCCGCGAGCTTTTCAAACCCCTTCTTCCGCCGCGTCGCGCCGTGATGAATCGTCACGGGAAGACCGGGCGCGAACCGCTCCGCCTCGCGGCGCCAGTTGTTGATCACCGACGTCGGGCACACGAGAAGGACCGGCCGCGTCTCGCCGTTCTCGCGCTCCCGCTGGACGAGCGCGAGCGCCTGGATCGTCTTGCCGAGCCCCATGTCGTCCGCGAGACACGCCCCGAGCCTCCACTTCCGCAGGAACGCGAGCCAGGAGTAGCCGCGCGACTGGTACTCCCGCAGCGTCCCGTTCAGCCCCGCGGGCGCGGGAAGCGGATCGGGGCGCGCGTCGGCGAGCCGTTTCAGGAGATCCCCGAATTCCCCGACGAGGACCGCTCCCCGGACCGGATCGTCCTCGTCGTCGCCGGACGCTCCGAGCGCCGAAAACAGCAGTTCCCGCCCCGTCTTCGATCCCGACGGCATGCGCTCCAGAAAACGCGCGCACGACTGAAGCCGTTCCCGGTCGACCTGCATCCACCGGCCGCGCAGCTTCACGAACGGCGTCTTGAGCTTCACGATGGAGCGGAGTTCCTCCGGCGAAAGTTCCTCGTCGCCGATCGTCACCCGGTAGTCGAACTCGACGACCGATTCGAGCGACAGCTCCCCCGAACCCTCCGAACGGGACGACCTCGCGACCGGCTTCAGGCGCGGAGAGGGCCCGGCGCCGCGCACCCACCACGACGGAAGGAAGACCGAAAACCCGGCCCCGTGGAGCGCGGGCGCGTGATCGCGAAGGAATTCGAGCGCACCGGCTCCGTCGAGCGTGAAGTCGCCGGGAACGCCGGCCTTCAGCCCCTCCTCGACAGACGGACACAGCGCCGCCGCCCGGCCGAGCGCCGACAGGACGAACTCCCGGGGATCGCCGAAGCGCCCGGCCTGCCGGAGAACGGACGCCTCGTTCCTCCACAGGTCCGAAACGGAAAACAGCAGGCTCTGCTCCGCCTTCGGCTGGAGCAGGCACGCGACGCGCCACTGCTCTCCGTCTCCGTCGCCGGGCTCTTCCAGCCGGAAGCAGAAGCGGAACGGCGACGCGCCGGAGAGATCCTCCTTCCGCCTCCACTCGGC
>CALMZW010000172.1 GCA_937870605.1 uncultured Synergistaceae bacterium | reverse complement strand
GGCGGCGGAACGATCGTATTCGAACATTTCCTGAAGCGCTTTCCAGAACAGATCGAGATCATCCTGAGAAAATCCCGTCTGCGCGGCCAGATGCGCGGAAACAAA
Organism: uncultured Synergistaceae bacterium; assembly: GCA_937870605.1. Classification (GTDB taxonomy): domain Bacteria; phylum Synergistota; class Synergistia; order Synergistales; family Aminobacteriaceae; genus CALFXN01. The sequence goes on along the minus strand of CALMZW010000172.1, from coordinate 1,476 downwards.
GCCATGCGTGCGATAGAGTCCGTACGGGACGGTATATTTTCTCCCCATGGTGCGGTTGTCGCCGCTCTGCTTCTCGGCTTCCGCTTCTGTTGCGACGGCCATACGCGTAATGCTGTGTTCGAGCGCAATGATGGGATCCACCGATCGGGCGAAAGTCAACTGGATGGGGCCACGAACCTGACCGGCGTTTTTCCCCGTACTCATAACAGCGCCAAAAGTTCGTACGTCGTAATATTTTTTGCACATCCATTCTCGCGCCGCTTCGGTTTTATCTCCCTTTTCCTTGTTCTTTACTGATTCTTGTTCGTGCGCTTCATCAATGCTGAGATTGAGAATGGCTTTCTCTTTTATGAATATATCGTTTTTTGTCGTCAGTTGGACATAGTTTCTTACTTTTCGCTTTATACATACATCCGTAACGAGCCCCATGCCGGTTTCGGCATCAATCCGGGGGAGGTTTCCCGCATCCGGATCTCCGTTGGGATTCCCATCCTGAACATCGAAGAAAAGGACAAAATCATATCTATTTGTAATCATTATTCGTCCCTCCTGACTAGATATTGGGTAGCGCTTTCTCTGCTGTCTTGCTCGTGAAGAAATCCTGGCGCTGATGGTAGTATCCGATCGCAAAATACGCCTGCTGGTCCAACGTCAGATGCCCGGGAAAACCCGATATTTCGTTCATGATCTCCATGATCTCCTTCTCGAAATTGACTCGCCTTCCGGGATTACTGAGCTTCGAAAGATGGTGGTTTTTCAGGTTGAGCAATCGCGGGAAGACCGCAACCGGGCTCGAAGAAGCAGCTCCGTAAAAACGATCGCGAATCGTGGCGTTGATCCCCTGATTCGCCTCTTCCTGGATTTTTTCGAGAACGGCGAAGAGGCGTCCCAAGCGATATCCGATATCAGTGTTTGCCCTGTCAAGCGACACGAGTATCTTCTCCTTTCCGGAAACTCCCGGAGCGCGGTTCAGGAATGCCTTCAGGATCCCTGCCCGTGGACGGTTCACATTTCGCTCCGCACGGATGCGGCGTATGCATTCCTGCATAAGCGTACGAGGGTATGGCGTACCGTCGAGCATGCTCGTTATGACGGCGCCGGCAAGATTCGGCCGGACGTTGTCCATTTTGGATTCAAGGGCCGTTGCGCGGAGGATCTGGTTCAACGGAAGATGCTCCGGCTCCTTTGGGCCGTGGACGATCTGTATGTCGTCGAAGTGTCTCAGAATTTTTTCCCCGATCTCCCGGACAGATCCCTGTCGCCAGAAACGGACCGATATCCTGGCGGCATTTGGCGAAAGCCCCAGGACGTAAAAACGATCCCCTTCGTCCAGAGGAACGGCGCCGGAATGAACGGCGTCATACAGCCCCTTCACGGCGCGAACGCCCCGGTCCGGATCGTCCCGCGACTCTACGAACCATCCGAAGGCGTCCTCGATATCGAAATCCTGCGGTTTCGTCCGTTCCGCCCAGAAGA
>CALMZW010000171.1 GCA_937870605.1 uncultured Synergistaceae bacterium | reverse complement strand
TCGCCGTCCTCATCAACGGGCTCGGAGGGACGCCGCTCATGGAGCTGTACATCCTGAACCGCTCCGTTGCGGCGTTGTGCCGCGGGCAGAGGCTCACAATAGCGAAGACCTACGTCGGGAACTTCATGACGTCGCTCGAAATGGCGGGGGCGTCCGTGACGCTTCTGCGGCTGGACGACGAACTCGAAGCGTTGCTCCTCGACCCGTCGGACGCGCCCGCGTTCCGGCAGTGAGGGGATCGCGGGATGACGCGCCGCCCTAGTCTCCGTTCATCCGCGCGATCTCGTCGAACCGCGGGGCGCACTCCAGGAAGACGTCGACGAGCCGCGGATCGAAGTGGACGCCCGCGCCCGAGCGTATGATGGACACGGCCTCTTCGTGGGACATGGGGTTCTTGTAGGGGCGACCGCTCACGAGCGCGTCGTAGACATCCGCGATCGCCATGACCCGCGCGATGAACGGGATGGCCTCTCCCTTGAGCCCGTGCGGGTACCCCGATCCGTCCCATTTTTCGTGGTGGTATTCCGTGATCTGCCGTGCGTAGGCGATGAAGGGGGCGTCGCCGAGAATCTTCGCGGCGGTCAGGAGGACGTCCCCCCCGATCGTCGTGTGGCGCTTGGCGATGTCGAACTCGGCGGGCGTCAGCTTCCCCGGCTTGAGGAGGATCATGTCCGGGACGCCGACCTTTCCGATGTCGTGCAGCGTCGCCGCCTGCCAGAGCAGCGGGATATGCTCGGGCGGAAAGAGCGCGTCCCCGCCGGAGCGTTCGAGAAGCAGCCGGAAGTACTCCTTCGTCCGGATAACGTGATCGGAGGTCCCCCGGTCGCGATACTCCGCGAGGATCGCCATGCTCGCGATGATCGCCTCCTGGTGCCGCTCGAGCTCCTGCGTCTTGCCCGCGAGCAGCAGCTCGAAGCGCTTGCGTTCGGAGATGTCGCGGACGCTCTCGATGGCGCCCGCAACGCCCCCGAAGGCGTCGCGCAGCGGAGACGCCTTCGCGTAGATCCAGCTCCCGCGCCCTCCGTACATCGCGGGGCAGAAGGCTTCCGTCTCGAGGACGTCGCCCTTCCGGATGATCGACGGATAGGCCGCGGCGGCTTCGGGAGAATCCCCGAAAATGAGGTCGATGAGCTGCGGCCGCGTATGGGCGTAGAACGGGACCGAGTAGGCGTAGTTCCCCCGGCCGATCATGTCGGCGGCGGGGATGCCCGTCATCTCCTCCATCGCCCTGTTCCAGATGATCACGCGCTTTTCCCGGTCGACGGCCATCGTCGCGTCGGGCAGGAAGTCGATGATATCCGCCAGCCGCCGCCTCGCATCGGTCGCCTCGGCCTCGGCCCGCTTCTTCTCCAGGTAGACGCCGAGCTGGCTTGCGGTGACCCGGAGGACCTCGATGTCCGCGTCGGTGAACGCTTCGGGGGTGTCGTAGCTCTGGACGACGAGGGCCCCGAACACGCGGTCGTTGTTTTGCAGCGGGATGCCGAACCAGACCTCCGAACGCGCTCCGACGAGATCGATGACGCCCTCGTCGGCGAATCTGCGGATTTCCGCCTTCGTGAAACGCATCGTTCGTCCGTTCCGGATGACCATTCCGGTCAGCGACCTCTCGGCCGACCAGCACGCCAGAAGCTCCTTCTCGTCGAGGCTCAGGTCGGGAAGCGCCCGGAGCGTCTTCGTCGCCTCATCGTACTCCGCGATCATGAAGTTCCGCATGTCCATGAGTTCGCCGAGTTCCCGACGGACGATCCCGACGACCTCGCCGGGCGTCTCCGAGCCCGCGATGCCGTCGGCGATCGCGCGATGCGCCTTGCGCACAAGCTCTGTCCGCTTCCGGGCGGTGATGTCCTGAAAGATGCCGAGGATGAACATCCGGTTGTTCCGGAGGATCATCGTTCCGGTGGATTCGACGGGGATCTCCGCCGAGTCCCGGCGGACGAGCCGATGCTCGCGCAACGGAACCGGCGCGCCGTTGGCGAGATCCCGACAGACGCGCCGGACGCTCTCGTCCCTGTCGTCGGGGTGAACGAAGTCGAAGTAGCTCCGTCCGACGATCCCGGACGGACTGACGTCGACCATTCGCGCAAAGGCGTCGTTCGTATAGACGATCGCGCCCCCGGCGTCATGGAGAACGATGCCGAGCGGCGATTTCTCGACGATCGCGGCGTACTGCGCCTCGCTCTCCCGCAGTTTATCCTCGGCGCGCTTTTTGTCGGTGATCTCCATATCCGTGCCGCGGTAGCCGAACAGTCGCCCGTCGTCGTCCAGGAGCGGCACGGCGCTCATCGAGAACCACAGGACGGCTCCGTCTTTCGAATACATCGGCTTCTCGAGGATTCTGAAGGCTTCTTTCCGGGAGAACCCCGCGAACACGGCCGCGCGAAACGCCTCCCGCCCGTCCTCGGGATGAAGGTCGTAAAAACGGACCCTGCCGACAAGATCCCCGGGGCGGTACCCGAGAATCGCCTCCATCGCCCCGCTCACGAAGGTGTACATTCCGTCCGGATCGACCTGCCAGAGGTACGTCCGGTTCAGCTCCGCGATCCGGTCCAGGATTTCGTCGGGCTCCCGGTAGATTCCGACGCCGCGCTTCGGCGGCTCCGCAGGTTCGTTCCGGTTCCCGTTTCGCTCCTCCGTCACGAAATCCACCCCCTTCGCGCGACGCCGTCTTTCGCCGCCGGATCGGACCGCACTCGCCCGCGCCGGACGCTTTCTTTTCCCTTGAATGGTACCACCGTTCACGGAAGAGCCGCAAGATTTCCTTGTTGACGATTTCACAGAGACGCCGTATCATAATTACACTTACTATTTGTATATACGAGGTGATGATCCATGCCTACGGTGCGCATGACACGGTCGGCGGCGAATCCGAAGGTTCAGGACCCGCTCGAGAACCTGACGGACATCCTCGTTCCCTCCCCGCAGGCGACCTTCCTCTTTCGCGGCGGGGAGGACGCGGGAACGCCCGACGGGGCGAGGCCCCCCCGGCATATCCTCGTCGTGGACCGGTCGCACCCCGTGACGCAGGGGGCGGACGCGATCCTCGAGCGCGACGGCAGGCTCGTCCGCGGGACGGTGTCGGGCGATACGGAAGAAGCGCTCGTCTGGGGCGTCATCACCTGGGAACTGATCCGCCGCTCCTGACCATGCCGCTCATCGGACTGTGCGACTGCAACAACTTCTTCGTCTCGTGCGAACGGCTCTTCCGGCCCGACCTGAAGGACCGCCCCGTGATCGTCCTGTCGTCCAACGACGGGTGCGTCATCTCGCGCTCCAACGAGGCGAAGGCGATCGGAATCCCGATGGGGGAGCCGTTCTTCAAGGTCGAGGGGATCGTGAAGGCGTACAAGGTGCACGTCTTTTCGACGAACTTCCCGCTCTACGAGGACATCTCGAAGCGCGTTCACGCCGTCATCCGGGCCCACGCCCCCGAGACGGAGGACTATTCCGTCGACGAATCGTTCTTCTCGCTGGACATCGCCGCGCTCCGGTCCCCCGAGGCGTACGCGCGCACGCTCGGCGAGACGATCCGCCGGTGGGTGGGCGTGCCCGTGTCGATCGGCCTCGCGCCGACAAAGACGCTCGCCAAGCTCGCGGCCGAGTATGCGAAAAAACACGCGGAAACGAACGGCGTGCATCGTCTCGAACCGGGAGCGGAGCTGGATGCGCTGCTGGAGCGCACTCCCGTCGGGGACGTCTGGGGCGTGGGCCGCCGCTACGCCGATTTTCTGAACCGGTGCAACACCGGCAACGCGCGCAAGCTCCGGGACAAACCCGACGACTGGCTCCGGAGGCATCTGACGATCCGCGGGCTGCAAACGGGGTGGGAGCTTCGCGGCGTGTCCTGCATCCCGATCCGCACGACCGATCCGCCGCAGAAGTCCATCCAGGTATCCCGATCGTTCGGCGCGCCGACGACGATGATCGAACCGATCCGCGAGGCCGTGACGACGTTCGTCTCGCGCGGGGCCGAGAAGATGCGCGCACAGGGAATGCGGGCGCGCGTGCTGCACGTATATATCACGACGTCGCGCTTCCACCCGCCCGTCACCTGCCCCGTCGGACGGATGACGTTCGAGGCGCCGGCGTCCTACACGCCGACGCTCGTCACGGCGGCGCTCGACGTTCTGGACGAGATCTTCGTCCGGGGGGAGTGGTACGTGAAGGCGGGCATCGGCCTGTCGGAGTTTTCGGAGGAGGGACAACGGCAGCTCTTCCTGCCGGGCGCGTCGCTCGACCCGCAGGAGGACGACCGGCGGACACGATACATGGAGGCCGTAGACCGGATCAACAGGGTCCTGGGGCAGGACGCGATCCGTCCTGCGGCGATGCCGGCGCGCGGGAAGGAGTCGGGCTGGGGGCCGCGTCGCGACCACGAGTCGCCGGAGACGACGGAACATTCTCTCCGTTGACAGGAGACGGAAAACGGCGTTGAATAGGCGAGTTTCGATCTCGGAACGGGGTGGAAGTCCCCACTGGCGGTATTCCGGCCTTCGGGCGGGAGAGCCCGCGAGCGTCCCCTCCCGCACAGCGCGGCGGGGCGCGCAGATTCCGGTGCAAGGCCGGAGCCGACGGTGACAGTCCGGATGAAAGAGAGGAGGACGCACGATGACATCGCAGTTGCAGGAGCGCTTCGGGGATTCCGAAGCCCGCGTCGAAGCCGCGATCGCTTCGCTCGCCGCAGGCCGCGGCATTCTGGTGACGGACGACGGAGACCGCGAGAACGAAGGGGATCTGATCTTCGCGGCCGAAAGCCTCACGGTTCCCCAGATGGCCATGCTGATCCGGGAGTGCAGCGGCATCGTATGCCTCTGCCTGACTCCGGAGAAGATCGACTCGCTGGAGCTCCCCCTGATGACCCGGAACAACACCAGCCGCTACTCCACCGCGTTCACCGTCTCCATCGAGGCGGCCGAGGGCGTCACGACGGGCGTTTCGGCCGCGGACCGCGTCCGCACCGTCCACGCCGCATCCGCACAGGGCGCGAAGCCGTCGGACCTGCGGCAGCCGGGGCACGTCTTCCCCCTGCGCGCCCGCCCGGGCGGCGTACTCGAACGCCGCGGCCACACGGAGGCCACAGTGGACATCATGCGCCTCGCGGGGCTCGCCCCCGCCGGGGTGCTCTGCGAACTCACAAACCCCGACGGCACGATGGCCCGCCTCCCCGAGATCCTCGAATTCTCGCGGCGATGCGGCTTCCCCGTCGTCACGGTCGACGACATCGCGCGCCGCCGCTCCGCGCTGGGCGTGTAACGCACACGGGCCTTTCGTAAGAGGGCTTATCGCCGGGGAGAGGTGATCCTTGCGAGAAGCGTTTCCATCGGAAGCGGGTTTCCGTTGAAACTTTCGATGCTTGCGTGAAGCATCTCCCCGGCTTCGGCCTCGTCGAAGCGAAGGTCGTACCCCGCTTCAAACGACAGGTGCGCGAAGAAAATGCGCAAAGCCCTGCCGTTGCCCTCCCTGAAGGGATGAACCGCGTTCAGCTCCCCCATGTAGAAGGCGAGCGACCGGACAAAGCGGTCTTTCGGCAAACCGTGGAGAAGCGCGTCGTTGCGGAGACGTGCAAAAAGCTCTTGGGAGCAGCCCTTGATGTTCTCGGGGTATGCGAATACGGACTGTCCTTTCGTTATCCGGACGGTCCGGAGCTCCCCGGCCCAGGCATAAATATCTCCGAAGAGTCTTCTGTGGATTTCGCGCAGGTGATTCATATCGAAAGAACCGACTACGGGATTGTGGTGCAGTTCTGCTTCCGCCAGAGCGCTTAAGTCCGATTCGACTTCCTGGAGTTCCTCAGGGTCACGGAGATCAAAACGATTGATGAGGACATCGGATTCGGGATAGCAGTAGGGATCAGGTTCCGATTCGTAGAACATCACGTTCCCGACGACGCCGTTCTCGTGTGCGTCCGGGCGATGAGCACCCTCCGCCCCTCTTCGAAAGAGAGTTCTCCCCGTTCGATCTTCCGGTACACCGCGCACGCATGCTTCGACGGTCGAAGCCCCTCCAGGCGGAGGTTGGCTTTCGCAAGCCGAAACGCGCGTTTTTTCGTCACCATGAGCCTTTCACCCCGATTCCCTGCCGTTCCGGATGTATTATACCGAAGAAAAGGCCCCTTCGACCGGACCGGTCGAAGGGGCGCCTGTCTTTCGATATTCCGCGAACTGTGCCGCTCTACGCGTGCAGCGCGCCCGCCGGGTAGAGCGGGAAGCGGCCGATGAGCGCCATCGCCTCGGCCCGGGCCTCGTCGAGCGTCTTCTGGTCCTCGACGTTTCCGGCGACCTTGTTCATGATCCGGGCGATCTCGACGACCTCGCGCTCCTTCAGGCCCCTTTGGGAGATCGACGTCGTTCCGATGCGCACGCCGCTCGTCACGAACGGCTTTTCCGGGTCGAACGGGATCATGTTCTTGTTCACGGTGATTCCCACGTATTCGAGCGCCTTCTCGAACTGCTTTCCCGTCAGCTTCTTCGGGCGCAGGTCCGCAAGGACGATGTGGTTGTCCGAGCCGCCGCTGACGATCCGGAAGCCGTGATTCGTCAGCTCCTCGGCCAGCTTCCGCGAATTTCTCACGACCTGGAGCATGATGGAGCGGAACTCCTCCGTTGCTGCGTACTTGAACATGTAGGTCTTCGCGGCCATGATGTTCAGGTGGATCGAGCTGATCGCGCCGGGGAAGACGCCCTTGTCGAGCGCCTTCGCGTGCTCGGCCTTGCAGAGGACGATGCCGCCGCGCGGACCGCAGAGCGTCTTCGTCGTCGAGGACGTCACGAAGTCGGCGTGCGGCACGGGGCTCGGGATGACCTTCGCGGCCACGAGGCCCGACACGTGCGCCATGTCCACCATGAAGTACGCGCCGACGGATTTCGCGATGCTCGCTATACGCTCGTAGTCGATCAGGCGCGGATAGGCGCTTCCGCCCGCGATGATGAGCTTCGGCCGTTTCTCCTTCGCGAGCCGCTCCAGTTCGTCGTAGTCGATTTGCTCGGTGTCCTTGTGGAGGCCGTAGGACGTGAAGTCGTAGACCTTGCTCAGGAAGTTCGCGGGGCTGCCGTGCGTCAGGTGGCCGCCCTGGTCGAGCCGCATTCCGAGCACCGCGTCGCCGGGTTTCAGGACCGCCGCGTAGACGGAGTAGTTCGCGGTCGAGCCCGAGTAGGGCTGAAGGTTCGCGTGCTCCGCGCCGTAGAGCGCCTTGGCGCGCTCGATCCCGAGCCGCTCCATCTTGTCCGCGATCTGCGAGCCCGCCTGGAAGCGCGCTCCGGGATACCCTTCCGTCGTCTTGTTCGTGAACACGCATCCGGACAGCTCCATGATCTCGAGGCTCGCGGTGCTTTCCGACGCGATCATCTCGATGTTGTGCTCCTGCCTGTCCAGTTCCTCGCACGTGATGTCGTACAGCTCCGGGTCCGCGATCTTCGTATATTCCAGCATGATCCGACACTCCCTTGTTGTGGCGCGCCGCAAAAAGCGCCGCGCGTAAGATCCGACAGTATTATAATGGCCCGGTCAGGGTTTTTGCGAAAGGCGGCGACGGCGATGACGGAATTTCTCTCCGGACTGACGGGACTCGACCTCCCGATCCTGTCCTGGTGTCTGCTCCTGCTCGCGGGGGCGGGCGTCGGACTCTCGAAGACGGCCATACCCGGCGGCGGCATTCTCGCGGTCGTCCTCACGGCGATGGCGCTCCCGTCGCGAATGTCGGTCGGCGTCCTGTTGCCGATGCTGATCTTCGGCGACTTCTTCGCGATCGGAAAATACCGGCCGCACATCGACCGGAAGCAGCTCGTCACGCTCCTGCCCTTCGCCCTGATCGGCCTCGGGGGCGGATACGCCATCCTCCGGTTCGTCACGAACGAACAGCTCAAGCCGATCATCGGCGCCGCCGTGCTTGCGATGCTCGCGCTGCAGCAGGTCAACGCACGCTTAAAGAAGCGCCGCGAGGGGCTGACGGCCGCGAACCGCCCGGTCTCGCCCGTCGTCACGGCGGTCTTCGGCGTCCTGTCGGGAATGGGCACCGGCATGGCGAACGCCGCCGGACCGATCCTGAGCCTCTACCTCCTCATCGCGGGGCTGCCCAAGCTGCAGTTCATCGCGACATCGTCGGGCTTCTTCTTCATCCTGAACCTTCTCAAGGTCCCCCTCTTCGCGAGCCTCGGAATCATCACCACGCAGAGCCTGCGGATCGACCTTCTGGCGCTGCCGTCCGTCCTGATCGGCGCGCTGCTCGGCTTCTGGCTCGTGAAGCGCATCCCGCAGGAGGTCTTCAACCGGATCGTCGTCGCGCTGGCCTTCGTCGCGGCCGTCAAGCTGCTGATCGGGTAGGAGCGGGCGCATCCCGTCCGGCG
>CALMZW010000170.1 GCA_937870605.1 uncultured Synergistaceae bacterium | reverse complement strand
GGCGGGAGGTCTCTTCGGACTCTTTCCGGATCGAGGTCATGACCTCACGGAGCGAGGCGACCATGCCGTTGAGATTCCTCGAGATGTCGGCGATTTCATCCTTGCCGGAATCCGTGTAATGAACCGTCAGATCCCCTGCGCCGAGCTTTTCGGTGACCGTCTTCATCGAGCCGATGGACTTCGTGAGGCCGCGCGTGATCAGGAAGATGACCGCGCCCGTCACGAGGAGCGCGATGGCCGCGATGGCGAGCAGGACGAACGTCAGCGCGTTCACCAGCGCGTTGATCTCGGACACCGGGAACAGGACGCCGAGGTAGAAGCCGCGCTGCGTCGGCGCGTAGAACATCTGGCGATCCTCGCCCTGATAGTTGTAGGTTTCGAACCCGGCGTCCCCGGCGATCATCTTCTTCGCGATGTTGCGGACGGGCTCGGGGAACTTCGTATCGGTCATCATGTTCGCCTTCAGGACGTCGTCCTTCTCGCGGTACGCGGCGAACACGCCGCTCTTGAGGATCATGAGGCCCGATCCCTTGCCGAAGATCCGGAGGCCGACGACGTAGTCGTTGAGGCCGCTGAGGTCCATATCGCCGCCCACGACGCCGAGGAGCTTGCCCGCGTCGTCGTAGATCGCCGTGGCCGTGGAGATGACCACCTGCTTCGTGATCCCGTCGACATAGGGATCCGTGAAGATGATCGCGCCCTTGCCCGCCGCGACGGCCTGTTTGTACCAGGAGCGCGTCTTGCAGTCGTAGTCGGCGGGTTCCTTCCACCCGGTGCCGTCGGAGAACTTGCCCGTCGCCTCGTGCCCCATGTAGATGTCGAGGACTCCCTCGGACTTGGTCTTGTTCGTCAGCGCCGTGACGATCTTCTCGACGCCGTCTTCGTCCGTGACGCCCAGCCGCAGCATCGCGTCGCGCACGGCTTCCGCCGCCGTGAGGACCATCGCTTCGACCTTGTTCAGCCGCGCGTCGACGTTCTGCGCGCCGCTCTTGATGACTTCAAGCCCCGCCGTGTTCACGAGGTCGGTGATGATGCTCCCGCCCCGGTAGTACGTCACCCCCGCCATCGTCGCGATGACGACAAGCACCACGACCGCCATCGCAATCAGTTTGTTCCGGATCGTCATGTCTATCCCTCCATAATGGAAATATTCGGATATTCAGTGCGCCCCTCAACCCTGGGGATCGATGCCGTCGGATACGTTCTCCGTCGTTGCCTTTCGCTGCTTCGTCTTCTCCGGCCGAGGCGTCTCCTCGAAGATCCGCTCGATGACTCCCCAGAGCAACCCCGCCGCGTCGCGAACCGGATATGCGTCCGCCCTGCAACGGACTTTCGTCCGTCCCCGACCCCGCTCGCAAATGACCGAACGCGGCGCTCCGTCACGGAATGTTTCCGCCGCGGCGCACTTCCGGCAGGGCGCCCTGCGGCCGTGGAGCAGCCGGTAGCACTTTTCTCCGGCCTCGCTCTTCTCTTTGATGTCGCCTTCCGTCATCACGATGTTCAGGCTCAGATCGACAAGGAGGAAGCCGACCTCCCGCCACCCGTCCTCCACGGCGGGAAGCTCTCCGGCCATTTCCCGAAGACTCGTTTCGCCGTTTATGGGATCACCCCCTTCATGTTCCTGCGTATAGGGTAGGGCATTTTCGCCGCAAGACAATCCTTTCGCTCTTTTTTTCATGTATCTGCTCATATTGTTTTTAAATTCTTGCGCACAAAGGCCGCCCTTTCGGGGGCGAACCTCATGGTCGTCGCTCAATTCAATGTTGACTGATTCGCCGTGTGAATGCTATTATCCAAATGTCGGACAATACGATGTGTGCGGATATTTTTTTCACAAGCGCTCCGGTTTGCGTCAGGGGAGGATTCACAAATTTCAAAACTCCGGAAAGGGATGTGTGCCGTGAAGGTTGAAACGATGCTCCTGAGTCAGAAGGAAATCCAGTCGCTCGTCACCGTGAAGGATATCGTCGAATGTGTCGACAAGACCTTCCAGGGGATGGGGAACGGAACGGTCGTCAATCCGACCAAGGTGAACCTCGACCTGGGCGAGGCTGCCGCCTTTCCGCCCTATGCGGGATTCATGAACGCCATGCCGGCCTACATCGGCTGGTGCGACAGCGCGGGCATCAAGTGGGCGGGCGGATTCCTCGGCGAACGCAAGGAACAGGGGCTTCCCTACATCACGTCGATGATCCTTCTGATCGATCCGCACCTGGGGAACTTCCGGGCCGTCATGGACGGCGCCTATATCACCAACATGCGAACGGGCGCCCAGACCGCCGTGGCGCTCAAGTACATGTACGGCAAGGGGAAGAACATCCATCTCGGCCTCTACGGCGCGGGGATGCAGGGGCACACCCAGACGATGGCCATCGCGGAACTGTTCGACATCACCGAAGTCACCGTGTACGACGTGAGCCGGGCCGCAGCGGAACGGTACGCCGCGGACATGAAGCCGCTCGTGAAGGGGCGCATCAACATCGCGTCCGATCCCAGAGACGCCGCGAACGGCGATATCGCCGTCTGCGTCACGCAGTCGAAGGAGGAATTCTTCAAATACGAGTGGTTCCGGCCCGGAACGATCCTGTTCCCGATGGGGTCGTACCAGGAGTGCTCCGACGAGTGCATCGAGAAGGCCGACAAGATCGTCGTCGACCACCCGGGGCAGGCGCTGCACCGCGGCGCGCTCGCCAAGCACGGGACGAGCGGCCGGCTGACCGAGAAGGACCTGTACGCGACGATCGGCGAACTCGCGGCCGGAAAGAAGAAGGGCGTCGTCGCGCCGAACGAGCGCGTCATCTGCATTCCGATCGGCACCGGCGCGATGGATGTCTCGGTCGCGACGCTGGCGTGGGAGCGCGCGAAGGAAAAGGGCATCGGCGGAACGTACTCGTTCGTCGAATACTAAAACGCGTCGGCGGTGCGGGTCCCCGACAGCCTCCCTGCGGGAAGCCGCGCCGCCGATGTCGATTCCCGAAAAGGAGTTGTGCATCATGGAGAACACCGATCGTCTCGTCAGCCTCTTCGACGCACTCGGCCCCATCATGACGGGGCCGTCAAGTTCCCATACGGCGGGCGTGCTCCGCATCGGACGCATGGGGCGAATCCTCCTCGGCGGCGATCCGGAAGCCGTCGAACTGCATTTCTACGGAAACGCGCTCGCCCGAACCTACAAGGGGCACCTGAGCGACTCGGCGATCGTCGCCGGACTCCTCGGATACGGCGAGGATTCCCCCGCCGTGCGCACCGCGCTGGACGAGGCGAAGCGGCGCGGCATCCCGGTCGCCTACCACACGGAATACGACTCCGACAGGAACCCCAATACCGTCGATATGCGGCTCTCGCGCGGCGACAGGACCCTGAAGGTCGTCGGGATCACCGTCGGCGGCGGCGAGATCCTGATGACCGAGTTCGGAGCGTTCCCGATCGCGCTTCGCGGCGGCGAAGAGGGCGTGCTGTTCATCGCGGACCGCTCGTTCGACGAAACGCGTCTGGACTCCCTTCTCGGCGAAAAGCCCCTCGACGTCATCCGCGCCGACCAGGGGAACGATACGCTCTGGACCTGTCTGCTCGACGGCGCGCCCTCCGGGGAAACGGTTGAACGGCTGCGCGGGGCCGCGGGCGTATCGGACGTCTTTCCGCTGACGGCCGTCCTCGACTACCGGTTGCGCGACGCGAACCCGCTCTTCGCCTCGGCCGGGGAGATGCTGCGCCTCATCGCGGAGCGCGGCTGCACCCTGCCGCGGATCGCGACGGAGTACGAACGCCGCCGGAGCGGCCTCACGGAAGCCGATGTCCGCTCGCGCGTCGCGCGGATCTGGAATACGATGAAGGAATCCGTCGAGAGCGGAATCCGGGGGAAGAACGACATGGTGGCCGGACTGGTCCCGGGCGACTGCGGCGCGCGGATGATGCGCGCGGTGGAGGAGGGGCGCACCGTCGGCGGAGCGACCCTCGGAAAGGCCGTCGCGCGCGCGATCGCCGCGATGGAGACGAACGCCTGCGCCCGATGCGTCGTCGCGGCGCCGACCGCCGGGTCGTGCGGCGTCGTTCCCGGGGCGCTGATCACGGCCGTCGAGGAACGGAACGCGTCCGACGACGCAGCCGTCGACGCGCTGCTCGCCGCGGCGGTCACGGGGACGCTGATCGCGATGCGCGCGTCGCTCTCCGGCTCCATCGGCGGGTGTCAGGCCGAGATCGGCGTGGCGTCCGCGATGGCGGCAGCCGCGCTCGTCC
>CALMZW010000169.1 GCA_937870605.1 uncultured Synergistaceae bacterium | reverse complement strand
ATCGACGCCGCGTTCGCTTATCCCGGAAATCCACATTGGAGACGCGAGATCCGCGGAGTTCGCACGAACATTCCGCTCGCTCAACGCGTTCTTGTCATCCGACGTCGCATCTTTCCCGGAAGTTTTGGAAAGGCTCACTGGATCGCCCATTCCCGGTATGTCATCGGGCCAGTCGAAGACGCGGAACATATCTTCGACCGGAGTCACCAGTCCAAGCGTGTGGTCCGCGAAATTCCATCCGTATCCGATGGCTCCCACGAGCTTGCCCCCGATATAAACGGGGCTTCCGCTCATTCCTGCCGCTATTCCTCCGATGCGTTCGATATCCTTTCCCAGCGCCCGGACCATGATGAGATTTCTCGGCTCCCCGTGCTGCGGCACAATCGCCAGAACTTCCACGGGAAACGACAGAATCCTGCTGTCTTTCACGACGGTGAGGGCATTCCCTTTCATCCCCGGCTTCACGGAGGAGGCCGCAAGATAGGGAGCGTTCGGCCGGAATGTGTTTCCCGAACCCGAAGCGAAGGCGTTTCCCGTCCGGAACATTATGCAGCCGAGAACGAGGATGCAGAGACAGATCTTTTTATTTTCCGGCATTTCTCTTGCTCCATTTGAGATATGCGGATATGAATCCGCCGATATCCCCATCAAGGACAGCCTGAATATTCCCCGTTTCGAAACTCGTTCGGTGATCCTTGACGAGCGTATACGGGTGCAAGACGTAGGAGCGGATCTGATTCCCCCAGCTGCTTTCCTTCTTCTCTCCCTGAAGCTGGTCCAGCTGGCTTTGTCTTTCCTGGAGAACCTTTTCGAAAAGGCGGGCGCGAAGAACGTTCATGGCGACCTGACGATTCATGTGCTGCGAGCGTTCGTTCTGACACCCGACGACGATTCCAGTCGGGAGATGCGTAATCCGAACCGCCGAGTCCGTCCTGTTGACATACTGGCCGCCCGCTCCGCTCGAGCGGAACGTGTCGACTTTCAAATCCTCCGGGCGGATTTCGATCTCCACCGAATCGGGAAGCTCGGGAGCAGCCTGAACCGACGCAAAGCTCGTATGCCTTCGTTTCGCCGCGTCAAAAGGAGAAATCCGGACAAGACGATGGACGCCCTTTTCCGCTTTGAGATACCCGTATGCGTAGGTCCCTTCGACCAGAAACGTGGCGTTCTTGATCCCGGCCTCTTCATCCTGCTGTATGTCGTATATCTTCAGCGAATAGCCGTTTCGTTCCGCCCATCTCGAATACATTCGATACAGCATCTCCGCCCAATCCTGCGAATCCAGCCCGCCGGATCCGGCGTGAACGGAGACGATGGCGTTCGCGGCATCGTACTCCCCATCGAGAAGGAGGAGCAGTTTTCTCTGCTCCATGGCTTCCTTCAAGGCAGCCGTTCTCGACTCAAACTCTCTCTGGAACTCCGGATCGTCGGTTTCCCGCAACATGGCTTCCAGAAAAGAAAGTTCGTCGTATTCTTTTTCGAGCGTCGTCCATGCCGCCTGAAGCTCTTTCAGGTGCGCGAGTTCCCTTGAAACGGTCTCGACATCGGGCCCCGTCCAGAAATTCGGGGTTACCGTCCTTTCCTCCAGAATGGCGATTCTTTCCGCGATAGTCGCGACGTCAAAGACTGTCCTGCAGCTCTCGCAAGAGCGAATGCAGTTCCTCCAATACCGTGGTGTTCGGGAAAAGTCCCACGTTAATTCCCCCTTTGGGTATAAAAACCATTGTTTGACATGGTTTTTTATTATATCATTCCTTTTCAGGATTATTCGAGAAAGGCGATGAGCACTCGTTGGATTCACGATCGACGCCTCAAAAAACCGCTATCCTGAGATCTCTTCTCGAGTCCGGAGACTCCGCCGTTTCCGGTAATTCGCTCTGCCGCTCCCTTGGATGCTCACGCCAGGCCGTATGGAAAAACATCAGGAGCCTTTTGAATGAAGGATTCCGCATCACCGGGAAACCGCACGAAGGATACAGGCTCGAGGCCCTTCCGGAATACGATCTCGCGCCTTCTCTGATCGCAGCGTCGCTGGGCGACGGAGCGGAATGGAACGGGACCGTGCTTTTGTACGAAACCGTATCGTCCACCCAACTCGTCGCAAAAGATCTCGCAAGAAAAGGAGCGGCGCACGGCACGGTCATTCTCGCAGAAAACCAGCGCCAGGGTAGAGGGCGTTTGGACCGTTCCTGGACAATGTGTCCCGGCGAGGGACTCGCGATGTCCGTGGTTCTCTCACCCCGAATGAAACCACATCAGTTGCAGCTCGTGAATCTGGCGGCGGGAATGGCGGTCCGAAAGGCGATCGAGGATGAGGCCCGTGTCTGCTGTTCGCTGAAATGGCCGAACGACGTTCTCTTCTCGGGCCGGAAAGTTTCCGGAATTCTATCGGAGGCGTCTCTCGACCAGGACCGGGTTGTGTTTGTGGTGACAGGCATAGGGATCAACGTCAACACGGCGGTCGATGACTTCCCGATGGAACTGTCGGACTCGATGATGTCCCTGAAGGCGGCCTCCGGACGGTCCGCGCATCGCGGACTTCTGGCCGCAAACGTGCTGACGGAACTTCTTCGACATATGCGCAGGCTCGAAAACGACACAGCAGGCTTCCTGGACGCGTACCGTGCTTCGTGTTCCTCTTTGGGACAAGACGTTCTCGTGAATACGGGAGAGGAAGAATGCGAAGGGAAGGCGCTGGACATCTGCGACACCGGAGAACTGATCGTGTCGACCCGGGATGGGGTACGACGATTCGCCGCGGCGGATGTCGTTCACGCGTCATTTCCCGCGTTGCGATCTTCCCTGCTATAATGTGTACAATACCGATCCGGTGAGAGGAGGGAGTATCCGTGCGTCTGACGGAAATGTCACGAACAAGCGGCTGAGCGGCGAAAATAGGTCCGGCGGACCTGGCGAAAGTTTTGCAGTCGTTGCCCAAAAGACACGGGAGTTTCCTTTTGACGGATTGGGATTCCGGAGAAGACGCGGCTGTCTGGATGATCGATAGCGAACGCGCCGGAATATTGACCGTCGATTTCATCACTCCTGTCGTCGATGATCCGAAGCAATGGGGCGCCATTGCGGCGGCGAATTCTCTGAGCGATGTCTATGCGATGGGCGGCCGTCCGCTCGTCGCCCTCAATGTCGTTGGTTTTCCGTCGAAAAAGATGGATCTCTCCATCCTCCAAGCCGTGCTTGCGGGAGGCATGGAAAAGGTGACGGAATCCGGCGCTTTCCTGGCGGGAGGGCACAGTGTCGAAGATGAAGAACCGAAATTCGGACTCGTCGTTTTCGGAGAAGTCCCCGCACGACGGATCTGGAAGGTTTCCGGAGCTCGTCCGGGAGACGTGATTATCCTCACGAAGCCGCTCGGAACAGGCGTCATTGCGACGGCGATCAAGGCCGATATGACAGACGACGCGGAGCAGACGAACGAGGCGATACGCTCGATGATGACCCTCAACGACATCCCGGTCAGGCTCGATCCGCGTCTCCTGTCAGAAATCAACGCAGGTACGGATGTCACCGGGTTCGGCCTC
Organism: uncultured Synergistaceae bacterium; assembly: GCA_937870605.1. Taxonomy (GTDB): domain Bacteria; phylum Synergistota; class Synergistia; order Synergistales; family Aminobacteriaceae; genus CALFXN01. The sequence goes on along the minus strand of CALMZW010000169.1, from coordinate 1,483 downwards.
ATCGGACACATGCTCGACATGGTTTCCGCCGATAGTCTGGATGTCTGTCTGTCACTATCGAAACTCCCGTTGCTTCCCGGAGTTGTCGAACTTGCGGCGATGGGGCTCCTGCCTGAAGGCACGTACAATAACCGCATTGCGTACCAGGACAGGGTTCACGACGATACCTCCTGTCCTGAGACGCACGTCGACATAGCATTCGACGCCCAGACATCCGGAGGGCTTCTTCTTGCCGTAAACAGCGCGAAAGCCGAGACGGTCGCGGACGCTATTCGCGAACTTGGGTTCCGGAATGCCGCGATTATCGGCCGCGTGGAGGAGGGGAAAGGGACCATTCATTTGGTTGACTGACTATGAAAAGAATTCGGTTTTTCACAGAAAAATCCGAGGGCGGCGTTCTTGCCGTCCTTTCTTTATGCATGTTCACTGCGATGCTCGGCGTGGGCGTCATAAGCCCGATACTGCCGTTGTACGCCTCGATGCTCGGTGCGAGCGGCGTCGTTCTTGGAGCCGTATTCAGCGCATTTTCGCTCGCGCGCATCGGCGGTTTGTTCTTGTCGGGAGATCTGTCGGATCGGTACGACAGGAAAAAGCTTCTTTGCGCAGGGCTTGCGATTTACGCCGTTTCCTCGCTTCTCTATCCACGCGCCGCATCCGCGTCCCTGCTTATCGGGATTCGCTTCTTCCATGGTCTTGGTTCGGCGCTCGTTGTCCCGGTCGCTATGGCGATAGGGGCTGAGCTGTCCGGAAGCGGGAGCGAGGGCTCGGTTATGGGCTCCCTGCAGGGAGCCCTCTTTGTCGGAATAGGAATCGGCCCGCTTATCAGCGGCGTTCTGACGGATCACTTCGGCATAGCTGCGCCGTTCATCGTCATGACCGTCCTTACCGGAGGCGCTCTCATTCTCGTCTATGCGGTCGTTCCTGCGGGTCTCAAGCCGATTCAGGCGCATGCGGAGGATTCACGGCGCGGAATCAGCGTATTTCTGAGGTTATGCAGGGATGATGTGCTCCGGTGGGTGTTCTTCTATCAGTTTCTCTCCGCCGTCTGCAGGGGGTCCATGCTCATGATGCTCCCTATGCTGGCGTCCGGCCTGTCGCTTTCCTATTCAAAAATCGGGATCGTCGTCTCGCTGAATTCGCTCGCGACGGGGTTTCTCCAGGGGTACACCGGACGCGTCGCCGACAGACTGCCCCGGAATTTTCTTGTCGCGGCCGGCGGAATCGCCTCATCCTGCACGCTCTTTCTCATTCCGTTTTTCGGAACATTCGAGGCTCTCGCCGCGGGCAGCGTTCTCTTCGGAGTCGGACACGCGCTCGCATCCCCGGCGCTTGCCTCCATGGCGGCCATGAAGGGAAAACTCTACGGTACGGGACACACGATGGGGTTCTACGATATATGCTTTACTTTCGGCATGATGACCGGCCCTCGTTTTTCCGGAATGGCGTCGTTTTCTTCCTTGAGCGGTCCGTTCCCCTACCTGAG
>CALMZW010000168.1 GCA_937870605.1 uncultured Synergistaceae bacterium | reverse complement strand
GGAAAATCGTTCGGAGGATCGTCCAGGAAGAAGATACGGGAATGCCGGCGACCATCCCGATCTCGGTAGGCGTTTCAGATCTGGCCGAGCACCTTGGCGCTCCGAGACGATACGACGTTTCGATCCCGAAAGAACCTCAGCAGGGGACGGTTGTCGGACTCGCATGGACAGAAGCAGGCGGTGATGTCCTTGTCATAGAAGCCGTGAAAATGAAAGGCAAGGGAGACATCACGCTGACCGGAAATCTCGGGTCCATCATGCAGGAATCGGCCCAGGCCGCGATCGGCTTTCTTCGCTCGAAGGCGGATACGCTCGGTCTCTCCGAGTTCGACTGGAAGGCGAGCGACATCCACATACATGTTCCTGAGGGCGCCATTCCCAAGGACGGCCCCTCAGCGGGCGTCACGATGGCCGTCGCAATTCTTTCGGCCGTATCCGGACGCAATATTCTTCCCAATGTAGCGATGACAGGCGAAATCTCCCTTCAGGGGAGAGTGCTCCCTGTCGGCGGAATACGTGAAAAGATACTGGCCGCACGAAGACAGGGAATCACGACAGTCATTCTCCCGGAGCCGAACAAACCCGACTTCGACGAGATTCCCGAATGGGGGAAGAAGGATATCGAAATCCGATACGTTTCGTCTATCGCTGAAGTGTTTCAACTGGCGTTAGTGGAGTAATATGGGCGCAATATGGAAGATCCGTTCCGTCGAAACCGTTTTCACGGTCGATCAGCTTCCCGGTTTCACGCTTCCTGAAGTCGTTTTCGCCGGTCGATCGAACGTCGGTAAGTCGAGCCTCATCAACCGTCTTGTCGGACAAAAGGCTGCGTATGTCGGCGCCACTCCGGGGAAGACGCGAAGCATCAATTTTTACGTCGTGGACGCGACTGTTCCTTTTACGCTGGTCGATTTGCCCGGTTACGGGTATGCTGTCGCGGGGAAAGCGGAGAAGGAAAAGTGGGCGAAGCTCGTTCGAAGATATTTCGACTCCCGCCCCTTGCCCCCGTTGGTTCTTCATCTTGTCGATTTCCGGCACGGTTTTCTGGAGCGGGATCTGGAGCTGAGCGAATGGCTTTCCGGGATGCGTGTCGCGGAACTGCCGGTTTTCACAAAGATCGACAAGATTTCGCGAGGGGCGCGGAAAGCTACGCTTGAAAAGTATTTGAAGAATCTTTCGATACCGGAACAGAACTGTATCCTGACATCTTCTGAAGATAATTCAGGAATCGAAGAACTTCGGACACTTATAGAAAATTACGGGCGAAGCGCCTGATATTTCCGTTTCAAGGAGGGCTCTATCCATGCCGGTGAGAAGAAGAAATATGGAAAAGACCTACGACCCCAAACCGATTGAAAACAAATGGTATCAGGAGTGGCTTTCAAAAGGAAAGTTCCACGCCGATGCCGATTCCGACAAACCTTCCTTTTCCATAGTCATACCTCCTCCCAATGTCACCGGATCCCTCCATATGGGACACGCCTTCAACAATACGTTTCAGGACATTATGTGTCGCTTCAAGAGGATGCAGGGATACAACGTCTTATGGCTCCCTGGAACCGATCACGCCGGCATTGCGACGCAGAACGTCGTCGAGCGCCAGTTGGCGAAGGAAGGCCTTTCGCGTCACGACATGGGACGCCGGGAATTCGTCGAGCGAGTCTGGGAGTGGAAGAAACAATACGGAGAGACTATATCGTCGCAACAGATGAAGCTCGGGAACTCCTGTGACTGGGACCGGGAGCGATTCACCCTGGACGAAGGTCTGTCGCGCGCCGTCCGGACGGTTTTCGTCCGTCTGTACAAGAAAGATCTCATTTATAAAGGGAAATATATCATCAATTGGTGTTCCCGTTGCCATACGGCTCTTTCCGACATAGAGGTTGAGCATGAAAACGAAAAGGGCATGTTCTACCATGTCCGGTATCCCTTTGTCGATGAAGAGGGAGCGGTCATTATCGCCACCACGCGTCCCGAGACCATCTACGGCGATGTCGCAATAGCCGTGCATCCGCGCGACGAAAAGAATCGCCATCTGATAGGGAAACGTGTTCGCGTTCCCCTCGGCGGGCGAGTCATCCCCATTATCGAAGATAATATGGTGGATCCGGAGTTCGGAACGGGATGCGTCAAAATAACTCCGGCTCACGATCCGAATGATTTCCTCGTCGGACAGCGTCATGATCTCGAACAGCTCCAGGTAATCGATGGAGAAGGCATTATGAACGAAAACGCCCCTGAACTTCAGGGAATGCCGGTCGCTGAAGCTCGCAAGAAATCCGTTCTTCTCCTGAAACAAAGCAATTCGATTGTCCGCGAGGAAGAAATTGATCATTCCGTAGGCCATTGCTATCGCTGCAAGACGACAGTCGAGCCATACCTTTCCGAACAATGGTTCGTCCGGACAAAGCCGCTTGCGGATGCAGGAATTGAAGCCGTCAGGCGCGGAGATATCCGTTTTGTTCCCGAGCAGTGGGAAAAGACCTATTTTCAATGGATGGAAAACATCCGCGACTGGTGCATTTCCCGGCAACTCTGGTGGGGACACCGGATTCCGGCCTGGACCTGCGACGATTGCGGTCATGTCACCGTCGCGGAAACCGATCCCTCCGCTTGCGAAAAGTGCGGAAGCGCCAGGATCCGTCAGGACGAAGACGTTCTCGATACGTGGTTCAGCAGTGCGCTGTGGCCGTTTTCGACGCTCGGCTGGCCCGACCATACGAAAGAACTCGACGTCTTCTATCCGACCTCGCTCATGGTGACGGGCTTCGATATCATTTTCTTCTGGGTCGCCCGGATGATAATGATGGGAATCGAATTTATGGGAAAAGAACCGTTCAAGGATGTCTATATCCATGCCCTGATAAGAGATGAGGAAGGGCAGAAGATGAGCAAATCGAAAGGGAACGTCATCGACCCCCTTGACATGATCGAACGGTACGGAGCGGATGCGCTTCGCCTGACGTTCGCTTCGCTCACGGTCCAGGGACGGGATATTCTCTTGTCTCCCGCCAAAATCGAGACATACCGGTTTTTCATGAACAAACTCTGGAATGCAAGCCGTTTCGCGCTCGCAAACCTTGATGACGAGGAACGCTCTTGGAGCGATCATATCGATGTTCTCCGGATGCACGATCTCTGGATCCTCAGAAGGACATCCGAGGTCGTTCTCGAAACGGAAAAACTGCTGGAAGGCTATTTCATCGGAGAATCCGCCCGACTCCTCTATGACTTCGTCTGGGGAGAGGTGTGCGACTGGTACGTGGAACTGGCAAAACCTGCTCTGCATGGCGAAGAAGGGGAGGATCGCAGGAATGCGACAATGGCCGTTCTCGAATTCGTTTTTCGTCATGTCCTCCTTGCGCTTCATCCGTTTATTCCGTTCGTCACGGAAGAGCTCTGGCAGCAATTTGCGTTTACCGGAGACCTGATGGATGATAACAAATGGCCTTCAGAGACCGTTCCCTCGGAAATCGGAGAAAAGGCGAAAGAATCCATGGCCGCTTTCCAGGAGGTTGTGCGCGTGGTCCGGAATCTTCGCGCCGAAGCGAGAATAGCGCCGCAACAGAAGATTCATACGGTTATTATTCAAAACTCCAATGCGGATGTACGAAAAACCATATCGGAGAACGGGGACCTCATCAACCTGCTGGTCAAAGCGGAGAGGATTTCCTTCATCGAGGTTTCGGCGCCGAAGCCTGCCGGTTGCCTCGCTTCTTCTTTTTCTGAAGGACAGGTGTTTGTCTTTGTCGGCGACCTGCTGGATATTCCGAAGGAAATCGCCAGGCTCCGTGAGGAATGCGTCGGTGTCGAAAAAGATATCATCACGTCGACTGCGAAGTTGAACAATGAAAAATTTGTGAGCCGCGCTCCAAAAGAAGTCGTTGAGCAGGAAAGAGCGCGTCTTCAAGAATCCGAGGCGAAAGCCGGGCGGATTCGGGAAAATATCGTAAGCCTCGAGCAAAAATAAACCCATGACGACGTACGAAGAACTCGAGCAGAAAATGCTGCGCCTTTCGAGCCCGGGCATACGCCCGGGACTCGAGAGGGTTTCTCGTCTTCTTGATCTTCTGGAAAATCCGGAAGGGAGATTTCCCTCGGTTCATATTGTGGGAACAAATGGCAAGGGCTCGGTATCCGCTTTTGTGTCTTCGACCCTCCGTGAATCAGGGTACCGCGTCGCGACGTACACCAGCCCGCACCTCGAGAGTCCCTCTGAGCGACTCGTCATTAACGGCTCTCCGTTATCCGTCCCGCAATGGGAATATGCGATACGCCGAGTCGCAGCAATAATCCGGTCCGACTCCATGCTGCGAAACGATCCCCCATCCTTTTTCGAAGTCGTCACTGCCGTCTCATTCCTGCTCATTGCGGGAAACAATGTCGACATCGCGGTCATTGAAGCCGGTCTTGGCGGAAGACTCGACGCCACAAACCGTCTTGCGAAAGTCGTTCTTACTCTGGTGGTTTCCATTTCGATGGATCACATCGAATTTCTGGGAGACTCTATCGAAAAAATCGCGGATGAAAAGTTTGCGGTCATGCGACCTTCAACCCCGTGTATCTTCCTGGGAGATCCGACATCTCTCATTCCCCGCTTTTTGGAAGTTGCTTCTGAGAAAAAGGCGATTCCTCACGTATTGCGGGATATCGTGGAGGTTTCGAATCCGGAAACAACCCTCGACGGCTCGTCTTTTTCGCTCAAATCGACGGTATCGGACGTGTCTGCGGATATTTCGACGCCCCTTCTCGGCACGTATCAACTCCGGAATGGCGCGTTGTCGGCGGCTGCATGCATTGAACTGAGCCGCCGTTTCCCGCTGATAACGAAGGACAGCATTCTCGCAGGCTTTCGAAAGGCGCAATGGCCCGGCAGGCTCGAACGATTCGGTCGCGGACCTGTCCTTCTTCTCGACGGCGCGCACAATCCGGGCGGCATGGCGCAGCTTGTGGAATCAATCAGGACCCTGTTGCCCGAAAAGACGATATCTGTCCTTTTTGCTGCAATGCGAGACAAAGACTACCGACAAAACCTCCGCATCCTGAGCGAAATTCGCCCTCGGCTTTTCTGTACGACCGTTCCCGGAATGGAAAGAGCGGAAAATCCCGAAATACTGGCTGCAGCCGCCCGGGAGTTCAGCTGGAAGGATGAGCCCGTTGCGTACGATAATCCGGAGATCGCCTTTGGGTATGTATTGGATCACTCGGAATACGCGCTCTGTTGCGGCAGCCTCTACTTCATAGGATACATCCGTCCGATGGCCCGCAAGTGGGCATCGCGAAATTTTCTATGATGATACGCAAAGACACGTTTCTCGATCAACCGTACTATTCTTGTTCCGAATCTTCTCCGGTCCGGTTCGCTTTGTTCATCCGTGGCGACGCTATGACGCGCACGGCCGGAGATATTCTTAAAATGCGGGATGCCGTATCCTGTGTTTTCCCCGGAGGCGGAAAACTTATCGCTCCAAGCCAAGTTCACGGCACAACCATTCTCGAACAAGATGCATCTTCGTATCTTCCTTCCAGACCACAGGCCGACGGAGTCTTTCTCAATGGCTGCGGAGCGGAAGGATCATTACGTTTCGCCGACTGTGTGCCTGTGGTTGTGTGGTCGCTTGCACCGAATCCGTGGATTCTCCTTCTTCATTCGGGCTTTCGGGGAACCACGAAAAACATCGTAGCGACAGGGCTGGATTTTGTATCCCGCAAGTATGGACGCCGGTGCCTTCGGTCGTCCTCAGCATGGATCGGGCCCCATATCGGAGCGTGCTGCTATTCGCGGAATCTGGATGACCCGGCGACCCGTGCGGGTTTGGATGCGCTTCCTCAAGAGACATTTTCCGTTTCCGCATCTTCCGCTGCTTTCGCTCTTGGAAAGGCCGTTTTTCTTCAACTCGTGCACAGCGGCGTATCTGAATCCAATATTCTGCTTCATTCGGGCTGTACATGTTGCGAGAAGGAAGCGTATTATTCATACAGAGGTGGAGACATACAAGGACGCATGTTTCTTCTTGCACGTATAGAATAATGTGTACCATAATTTCCAATGGACACGTGATAATGTTTTCGGATACAAAAAATGCTCCGGGGGAGTGATCCCGTATGGAAGTGCAGCGTGTCGGCGTTATCGGAGTCGAACATCTTGGGCAGCATCATGCACGTGTCTACACAGAAATCCTCGGTGCGCAGCTTGTCGGAGTTGTCGATCAGGATGAGTCGCGAGCCGCCGCTGTCGGAGAGACGCTAGGCGTCATGGCGTACACGGATGTCGACGATTTTATCAGGAGGACGAAGCCTGACGCAGTAAGTGTTGTGGTTCCAACGAGTCTTCATTACGAAATCGCAAAGAAGGCGCTTGCCAACGGCATTCATGTTCTCATTGAAAAACCTGTGACAACCTCCGTAAGCGAGGCCGAGGATCTTTTACGTCTGGCGGCCGATTCCGGATTAGTGCTTCAGGTGGGGCACATCGAACGATTTAACAGCGCAGTTCATTATATTTCGAAAATAGTCAAAGAACCGCTCTTTCTTCAGTCAAGGCGTCTTGGTCCTTTCTCGCCAAGAATCAGTGACGTAGGCGTCGTACTCGATCTTATGATCCACGATATCGATATTATTCTCTCCCTCGTTCATTCCGAAATCTCTTCTATCTCCGCGACAGGCCGCTGCGTTCGTTCCGATCATGAAGACATTGCATCAGCGCAAATTACGTTCGCAAACGGCGTTATGGCGCACGTTCTCGTCAGTCGCGTCTCGGAACGCAGATTACGCCAACTCGAAATCATGGAACCGGAGCGCTATGTCTCCGTCAATTACGAAACGCAGGATGTGGCCATCAATCGTTGCGTGCGGCAGAATAACAGCCTTGTTGAAGTGATAGAACACCCGGTTTTTCCAAAGAGCGAACCATTAAAACTGGAATTGCAGCATTTTGTGTCGTGCGCACGGGAAGGGAAACAACCGCTCGTTGGCATTACCGACGGAAAAAGAGCTCTTGAAGTTGCAATAGCAGTGCTGAAGCAAATCCATATTGATGATTCGGACATCCGAAGCAAAAATCTCGCATAGCCAACCCGACGCATGTCGGGTTTTTTTCTGGAGTATTTTTATCATATTTATCTATCTGTTTTTGTTCTGCACGCCGTATGGAAGGTAGTCGTAAGCGAATTCGCGAGTTATCCTTAGCCCATAGACTTTGAGGAAGATCTTCCGCAACTTTTTGTGCGAGGCGATGGAATACATGCCCCAGATTAATGCCCAGGCTCTTCTCGCTCTTGGAATGTTTCTCGGAGCTCTTTTCGTGGCCCGCGTCGTCGTCCGGATTCAGTCAGGCGATTGGCCCGGAGGCGCATTGTGGGTTCTCTATCTTCGTATACTTCTCGGATTTCTTTTCGGGGGGGCAATCGTGCTTGGATTTTATTCCATCGCAGGGATTGTCCTACATCATCCGTAAGTGTGAAAGGAAACCATGATGCGAAAACGATTTTGTACGATCGTTGTATCGCTGTTTTTATCGCTTTTTTATATCGCACAGTTGGAGGCTGCAGTTACGCTTTCAAATGATGTTGGAGGAGGCTCCACGCTTCCTCAAAGCAAACGCCTCGAATCGGAACGTTTGTTTTTCCGAGCGTACGACCAGTTCATTCGACGACGTTATGATGCGTCGATTTCTGATTTGGAAAAAGCCCTCCGCG
>CALMZW010000167.1 GCA_937870605.1 uncultured Synergistaceae bacterium | reverse complement strand
GAATGGAGCCCACCATTGGAATCCCCCCGTCGTTTCAGCGAATTTCGCGCATAATACTCCCGTGGTTCACATCCGTATGCCCCGCATCCGCGGCTGCTGATTGTGCAGAAAAATACGCCCCCTGCCCGACAGGTGGGACAGGCATAGGGCGGATCTTCCGGAAGGACGTCGTATCGACGAAATGGAGACATGCCGCCCGCTTTCCGTCAATCCGGTTTTTCCAGGCTCGTCCGGAACGCGAGGAAGTAGAAGCACGCGACGAAGAATATGCCGCCGACCATATTTCCGAGCGTCACGGGAACGATATTCGAGAGATAGACTTCACATGTGACGTTTCTCAAAAGCTCGGTATCGAGCTTTGCAGCGTCGACAACCGCCTCGTTCCCGCTGACGAAAATCCCCATTTCGAGGAAGAACATGTTCGCGATGCTGTGCTCGAAACCACACGCAACGAACGTCATGATGAGAAAGAGCGCAGAAAACAGCTTTCCGATGACATCGAGGGCCGCCATGCTCATCCACACGGCCAGGACGACGATCCAGTTGCACAGGATTCCGCGGACGAAGGCCTCCCAGAAAGAGAGGTTCATCTTGGTTGCCGCGATCTTCAGCGCGTTCACGCCGACAGCGCCCCTCCACAGCCCCGATTCGAAGACCAGGACTGCCAGAATCAGCGTTCCCAGAAGGTTGGCGATGTACACCCAGAACCAGTTCCGCAGCACGCCGCGCCAGGAGGCGCATCCGCTCAGGGGACCAAGAGGCATCATGCAGTTCCCCGTGAAGAGCTCCGCACCGGCGACCACGACGATCATCAGCCCGATGGAGAAGACCGAGCCGCCCACGAGCTTTGTGAAGCCGACGCCCATATACTGCGCCATGTCCTGGGTCACCACGATATTCAGATACCCGCCGAACGAGATATACGCGCCTGCCAGTATTCCGAGAACCATCATCTGCCGGATCGACATGGCGCTCTTGACCTTAGCGGAGGCGCAGGCGGCCTTCGCAACTTCCAAAGGAGTCTTGAAGTTCATAGAAGCGGTACCCTCCCTGTAGCCAGACATTGCCGGGACACAAACGCCTCCGGTCGCTTCATTATATACAACATTTCCCGTTCCCGTTGTTCAGG
>CALMZW010000166.1 GCA_937870605.1 uncultured Synergistaceae bacterium | reverse complement strand
AAGGCCTTTTGCTCGTCGAGCTTCATCGTTTTCGCCTTCATGAAGAAGAGTTCCCGGTCGATCAGGTCGTTCAGGATACTCCGGAGCCCGTCAGGCGTACTCATCGCCTGGGCCTGCTTCGGATCGAGCGTCTTCAGAGCGCTTTCGATGTCGGCGACTTTGATCGGATTGCCGTCGACCACCGCCAGAACGGTGTTCGGATCCTGCGGCGCGGGCGCGGCAGGGACGACAAACGATTCTTTCGATGTGTCCGGAACGCCCTTCTCGGGCGTCGCGGCCAGGACAGCCGAGAAAGAAAGCAGAACAACCGCCGCGGAGCATGCAACAACACGGAACGATTTTCCCATAACACGATCTCCCCTCTAATATCCTTATATAGAAACCAGTGGAAGCATAACACGCTCCGACAGGGAACGGATACGTGTTTTCGCTCATGTTTGTCCAAAATCGCTTTTATTCACAATAAGTATTGTGAAAGTCTGAGGAAGCCCCGGAATTCCGGGATATCGCCGTGTCCCCGAACGGGTTGCGGATGATCTTCCGCCGCTCGCGAAAGCGCTCGAAAAAAAACCGCTCGCGCCATTCCCCCTTGACAATAGTTAGATGTCTAACTATATTTCGTTCAGAACGGGCGATCGGGTTTTCCGCCGCCCGAATCCACACACAACGGGGAGGCAATCGCAGTGAAAAAGATCATCGGCTTTCTGGGCAGTCCGCACGTCGAGGGCAACACCGGAATCATGGTCCGCGAGGCGTTGCGAGGCGCCGCGTCGCGGGGCGCGTCCACGAAGCTCGTCGTCCTCAACGAGCTGAACGCGAAGGGGTGTCAGGGGTGCATGGGGTGCCAGGGCAACGGAGGCCATTGCGTCGTGAAGGACGACATCACGCCGCTGCTCGAGGATATCTACGAGGCCGACGGCGTGGTCCTCGGGACGCCGGTCTACATGTGGCAGATGACCGCGCAGCTCAAAACGCTCATCGACCGGTTCTTCTGCTACCTGGACGTGAAGGGCGGCTACACGACGCACCTCGGCGCGGGGAAGCGGACCGTGCTCGTCGTCGCGCAGAACAACGCGAACCCGGACAGCTTCAAGGTCTATCTCGAATCCACGCGCGACATGCTGGGATTCCTCGGCTTCCCGGTCGAGAAGCTGGTTCACGCCTGGGGCGTCGCCGCTCCCGGAGACGTGAAGTCGCAGCCCGAACCGCTTCGCGCGGCTTTCGAGGCCGGGGCGGCGCTGGCGCGGTAGCGTGGGGAGACATACGGAAGTCGTCGCCCGGGCCAGTCGGATCCGGGAGGCGGCGAACGCGCTGATCCTGCGCGAACTCGAACGCCATGGCGTCAAAGGGCTCGTGCCGTCGCACGGCAGCCTGCTCTGCCTGCTCTACGCCGAAACGAATGTTTCGATGTGCGTGCTGGCCGAGCGGCTGCACCGCACGCGCCCGACGGTGACGGTTCTCGTCGACAAGCTCGTCGCGCTGGGCTACGTGACGCGCGAACAGGACCCCGGCGACCGGCGCGTCACCTGGGTCCGCCTGACGGATGCAGGCCGCGCGCTGCTCCCCGTATTCGAGGCCGTTTCCGACACGCTCGACGGGGCCGTGCGCCGGGGCCTCTCGGACGCGGAGGCCGCAACGCTCGAAGAGCTGCTGCGCTGCGTGCAGGAGAACCTGGAGGCGTAAATCCGTCCGGAAGACGCCGGGCCGCGTTTCCCGGACATCGCCGGGGAGCGCGGCCCGTTCCGCATCGCGCGTCAGGCGTTCTCCGGCCCGCCGGGCCGCTCCGAGACGATCCGGGCGACGATCTCGACGATCTCGGGATCGAAGGTCGTCCCGGCTCTCTTCCGGATCCGGGAGAGGGCTTCGTCGGGCGAGAGAGCGTGTTCGCTCCCGGGGTCGGTCATCGAGACGAAGCTTTCCACGACCCGGACGATCCGCGCGTCGATCGGAATTTCCACGCCCCTGATGCCCCTCGGGTACCCCGAGCCGTCCCAGTTCTCGTGATGGTTGAGGACGCCGTCCGCGATATCCAGCGTGTCGTCGAACAGGTTGAGGATCCGGAATCCCACGACGGGGTGCAGCCGGAACGCTTCGATCTCTTCCTTCGTCCCGGGTCCGCGGGCGTACGCCGTGCTTCGGGTCAGGGCAATCTTGCCGATGTCGTGCAGGAATCCCGTCTCCCGGAGCTTCCGGACGTCCGTCTCCGGCTTTCCCATCGCCGTTCCGACATCGCGGCACAGCTCGCTGACGAGGACGGCGTGCCGCTTTTCGGCCGGGTTTTCCGCGTGGAGCGTCTCGACGATCGTCCGGATCATGTCCGAGGCGACCGCCTTCCGGCCCAGGGTCTTCTCCCGGTACATCGCGTCCTCCGCGTTCTTCAGCGTCCCCTCGATGGGCTGCCGGATCGTCGTCTTCGTATCGAACCCGATCGAAATGCTCGCCTTGATCGCGACGATCTTCTCCTTCGCAAACTCGCGCGTGATCCGTTCGACGATCCTTCGGGCCTCCTCCCCGTCGGTTTTTGCGAGAAGGACCGCGAACTCGTCGCCGCCGACGCGGGAGACGACGTCGCTCTCCCGGCAGACCCGTTTCAGGATCGCGGCCGCCTTCCGGAGGAGTTCGTCCCCGACGGCGTGTCCGAAGATGTCGTTCGTCAGCTTCAGGCCGTTGACGTCGCCGAAGATGATCGTGACGGGCAGGTTTCGCTCGTCGTCGATCCTCCGGAGTTCGTCCTCGAACCCCATCCGGTTATACACCCCGGTCAGGACGTCGTGCCGGCTCAGGTAGACGATGCGATCCTCGCTCTCCCGCCGTTCGGTGTTGTCGAGGAACGTGACGACGGCCCCGACGATCTCCCCGTCCCTGTACTGGGGAGAGGAAAAGTACGACACCTCGAAGCTGGTCCCGTCGGCGCGCCGGAAGACCTCGTCCTCGACGTGGAGACGCTCCCCCGACATGAACGCGCGGAAGATCCTGCACTCCTGCGGCGAAACCGGCGTTCCGTCCCGGCGCGAATGGTGGATCAGGTCGTGCATGTTCCGGCCGGTCACGTCGGATTCGTTGTCGTACCCGAGCATTCGCAGGCCGCTCGCGTTGCAGAACGTGCACGCGCCGGACGTGTCGACGCCGAAGATCCCCTCGGCCGCGGAGTCGAGGATGAGACGGAGCCTGGCCGTCCGCTCCTCCACCGCTCCCTCGAGTCCCGCGACGAGCGCGGCGATCGTGTCGGCCATCCGATTGAACGATCGCGAAATCCTCCCGAATTCGTCCTCCCTCCGGATCGTCGCGCGCCGCGACAGATCGCCGCCGGAGAAGCGCTCCGTCGTTTCGATCAGCTCGTCGATCGGCTTCAGGAACACGTGCGTAACCCCCATATAGACCGCGATGGAGACGGCGAGACAGATCAGGATCATGACGACCGTCAGCCGGAGGCTCCTCTCGACGCCGGCGGCGAGGAATCGCTCCGGAACCGCGGACAGCAGAATCCAGTCGAGTCCGTTCTTCCGGTACTCCGCGACGCTCACGTAAAAACCGCCGTCCCGACCGGACAGGAACGGGGCGGAATCCTTGTGCTTCACGAATTTTTCGAGCGCCGCATCGAGGATATCGCTCCCCACGTCGCGGATCGTCCGTCGCCGGAACGCGCCGTCGGCCGAAATCTCGAAATCGGGCGTTCCCCACGAATTCGCGACGAGCGCCCCCGTGCCGCGTTCCGCGATGACCGCCAGGGCGCCTTCCGTTTCCACGATGTCCTTCAGGAAGCCGTTGATCCTCGAAAGCGTGATGTGGGTTCCGAGAACGCCCCGGAAGCTTCCGTCGCGGTTGCGGATGGGGTATGCGGCGGACAGCGCGAGGTCCTGCATGATGAAGTGCCGGTAGATCCGGGAGAAGACCGGCTTTCCCGTCTCCTTCGCGGCCCGGTACCAGTCGCGCGTGCGCGGGTCGAACTTCCCCGCGCGGACGACGACGTTCCCCGCGGTCATGTCGCCGCTCAGGAAGTAGTACCAGGACTCGCCGCCCGTCAGCGCGTCGTTTCGCATGATCTCGACGTCGTTGCTCGCGTTGCGCCGCGCGCCGTAGTATTCGCCGGCCTCCGAGCCGTAGCTGAAGCTGTAGACGTTCCCCGGCTGCGCGCGAAGCACCCCGGCGAAGAACCGCTCCCGCTCGGCGACGTCTTTGAGGTCGACGACGCCGTTTTCGATCGCGGCCCGATGGACATCGTTCATCGAGAGCGGCGCCGCGAGATAGGAATCGATCTTCTCGAAGATGTCCCCGTTCATATCGAGCGCCAGCTTCTCGGATACGCTCCGCGCCGAAGAATACCAGTTGGAAAACACGATGAATCCGACGGAAGCGGTCGTGAGCGCCATGAGGACGACGAAGACGACGATGATGACGCTTCGGATCGACATGTTCTTCGTTGTCACTCCCCCACCTCCGCGACGCGCCGCGAATTCGTCCCCGACCGCTCCGGGTCACGGGCCGAACGGGACGGACGGCCCGCTTCGAAACCGACGTTTCGCACATGCATTCCGGTCTTCGTGAACGTATTGTAGCAAAAATAGCCCTTTCCGCCTTCGGAGACGCATCCGGAAAACCCGAAAGATCCGCCCGACGGCGAATAGTGATATACTTATCGCACTAGTTCGACTATATCAGTCGGGAGGCGATGTCCATGAAGCGGATCGTGATTGCTGTCGACGGAAGCGAGATCAGCAGAGATCTGGCGGAATACGCCTTTCACTACGCGCACCGGGAGGGAGACGCGGAGCTGATCTTTCTGCATGTCGTGGAGCCCCCGAACCTCTCGGGGTTCGAGTCGGGGCAGCTGGTCGTGAATCTTCCATCCGAGGAAGAACGGAAGAATCAGGCGAGGACGACGATCGAGGCGCGTCTCCGGGACGCGAAACAGACGTTCCCCTTCGACGTTCCGCATCTGTCCGTCGTCGTGACGTACGGCGCGCCGTACAAGGAGATCGTCGATTTCGCAAAGGCAAGGGACGCGGACATGATCATGATCGGGCACCGGGGGTTGAGCAACCTCGAACGGTTCTTCATCGGCAGCGTAGCCGCGAAGGTTGTCGCACACGCCCCGTGCAGCGTCTACGTCCTCCGGCCGAAGGAGAAAGCTGCGGCCAAGTCGTAACGAAGCGAGGGAGAGATGGCCGGGCGGGTTCTTCATCGCAGAGGAGCGGATCTTCCGCTCCTCTTTCGTGGACGCACCGGAAGCGAAGGGTTCCATGACGACATCTCCCGGCCGCACCGGCCGGAACAAGCTGCCTGCATTGGGAAACCGTATGCTCCGCCAGGTCCCATATCTGCCGGAAACGTCCGGTTATCCGCAATATCGGGATCGGGCAGACGCCGTTCCCGCTACGCCATTTCCTCCGCGGGAAGAAACCCGAGGTTTTCGAGATGTTTTCTTGCCGCCGTTCGCCCCGTATTCAGACACTCGGACACCCTGTCAGACAGGCTGTCATCGCTTATTTCCCTATAGAGAATTTCAAGCATCTCTTTCGGCATGAGAAACATCGCAGCGAAAGCGTTGGCCCGTTTTTCGACGACGGAAGGAGCCCACGGTCCCGAGGCGATCGCCAGGGGGCGCCCCCGTTCCTGATCCCGAAGAAGATGACACAACTCATGAGCGATCGTAAAACGCTTCCCCTGAGGCATTCCGTTTCTTTCATAGCTGCTGTTGATCAGAATGGATGGAGCACAGCCGGGCCGTACGACGGCGACCCCCATTATCCCCGTATCGTCCAACCGGATCGAATCGACACGAATGCCCATTTCATCAACAATAGCCTCTATCTCGACGGCGCGGGGAACGCTCATGTCGGCGCCCAGCTTCCGATGAAGGCTCTCCGCCATTTCGTATCCCTGAAGATACGGCTCATGTTCGGACAGCGAATCACAGAGAATCCGTTGCACCTCGACATCGGACGGGGGAAGATCCAGTACGCTTTCGGCGAGACGGAACACGTCCGCTTCCCCTATCTCGGGAGCGACACTGCCGTACATCATTGTCGCGAGACTCGATCCTTCAAGGGCCAGGTCCGTCCCGGAAAGTCCCTCCAGGGCGAAAAAAGCGAATTTCTCCCGCAAACGGCCCTTCAGCGCATGAAGCCTTGTGCGCGCTTCTTCACGGGTGCGCGCCAAACCGCTCAGCCAGATCAATCGTTCCTCGCGAGACACATTCTTCAAGGACTCGATGTTTTCCCGCAACGCTATCAGGCGTGATTGACCTTCAGACGCCGGGGAAGCGATCTTGCTCTTGTCGAGCAGTATATGAACGCTTTCCTGCATTGCTTGGAAAAGAGGGATACAGACGGATTTCAAGGGGAGCAGCGCTTCGCCGCGTTCATACTCGAAATGGAACCCGTCAGGCATTCCGGCGTCCGGCGGCGGCCCCCAGGAAAAAAGAACGTCTTCACCATGCCGAAGGATGAGGATATCGGGAAAGATTCCCCCTTCGGCGGCGGAACGAATACCGTGGCGGAGACTCCATGTGTGCCACGATTCTTCCAGCAGGTCGGCTTCATCGTCCTTAAGATAGGGAAGTCGTCGCATGTCCCTGTCACGCAGCACCCATGCCGAATCCTCATCGTCGGGCAACCTCGAAGGGAACCCCTTGTCGTTCGAAACACGAGGGAGTTTGCTCTCGTGGAAGATCGCGTCCCAGTTCGCGACAAACCATTCAAAAAGAGGCAACAGATACCACGTCACCCCTCCCGGATCACAAAGATTACGTCCATCAACCCAAAGGTCAAGGCGTCCCCACGAAAGGCCATCCTCGGGGAGGGCGAATTTTCCCGCGTCGGGATCGGAGCAAAATTCAATTTCGACGGCGAATTTTTTTTTGTCCCCGAACGTTATCGGTTTCATTACGGATCCCTCCTCTTCATATCCCGACGACTCACTCGCCCTTCGGCGCGCCATTTTTTCGTCAACCAGGGCGGGACATCCTCCCAGGGAACCGGATACCCGTGCCACGTATCCTCTCCATGCTTTTGGGCGCAGTATGCCTGACCTTTGAAACAATTATAGCGTTTCCCTTCGACGGGTTCGCTCTCACGAAGGAGGCGGGCAGCCGTAAGAAGAGAAAGTTCCTCTTTCGGCGGACAAAGCGTTCCCTTGCGTCCCGGCTGCCAAGGCTCTTTGTGCTTGGGATTCGGTTCGTATTTCATTCGGAATACAAGCCTCCCGGAGTATTTTCTCGACGACATCTTTCTGCATAACGAATAACCTCAGGCAGAGATGTCATATCGGGAAACGTGATAACGTCATCATGGCGCTCGGCATGGCTTCAGAGGGCCTCCCGCAACGTCGGATATTTCCCTCGAAAGACATAGCGTCATTACACAAAGCAATAGTATTACACTCTGCGAGGCTTGTCCAAGATCCATCGTGTCAAAAATTAGTCTTTGAGGACCTGTAAAAATTCAATACCCTCGTTTTCGAACCTCCACCCCTCCGCTCCGACTGTCGATACAAACCGGGAATGTTCGGAGCGCGCCGCCGCATCCGGGAAAATACGCTTGACGCATTCGCAAATTTCCGACTATATTTATACGTTGTATCTCGGTATATTCGGAAAGATCCTTCGGCAGATCTGTCGCCGCGACAGACGCGACGGGGGAATCATCCAAACGAAATACGGGGGGGACGCCCCGATATCCGGAAAGGAGCGGATCAGCCATGGAGAGCCATTTCTTCGACGCCGTCAGGAACAGGAGAACGTATTATTCCATCAGCAATGAAACAATCGTTCCCTATGAGCGCATCCGGGAGATCGTGAACGAGGCCGTGAAGCATACGCCGTCTTCGTTCAATTCCCAGTCGGCGAGGGTCGTCCTTTTGCTGGGGGAGCATCACGAACGGCTCTGGGACATCGTCAAGGCGGAGCTGAAGAAGATCGTTCCCGCGGAGAAGTTCAAGGCGACGGAGGACAAGATCGACGGGGCGTTCCGCAGCGGATACGGCACGGTGCTGTATTTCGAGGATATGGAGGTCATCGGCGGGCTTCAGGAGCGCTTCCCCTCGTATAAGGACAACTTCCCGGTGTGGTCGAACCATTCGGCCGGAATGCTCCAGTTCGTCATCTGGACGGCGCTCGAGCTGGAAGGGCTCGGCGCGTCCCTGCAGCACTACAACCCGGTCATCGACGACGCGGTGAAGGCGGAGTGGCATGTTCCGGCAAGCTGGAAGCTGCTTGCCCAGATGCCCTTCGGCAAGGCGATCCAACACCAGGGGGAGAAGGAATTCAAGCCCCTGGAGGAGCGCGTCAGGGTCTTCAAGTAGGTTCCCATGACGACGGAATCCGGAACGACGGCGGAACATTTCGGCGAAGAAGACCGGACCGCGCTGCTCCTGTTGCGGCATCTGTGCGCGACCATCGGGAGCGCCAACGACGCCGACGACCACGGGTACTCCGACGATGCGCGGCGGATGCGCGAGGACGCCGCAGGGTCGATCCGGAATCTGGCGGCGCAGCACCCCTTCCTTGCGGCGCGCATCCCGACGCTGGAACGGGAGCTTGAGACCGGGCACATATTCGGTTTCGGCTGGGGGGACATCTATAACGCCGCGGACGCGCTTCTGAAGGGATCTTCGGACGACGACTGAAACGCGTGACGCGAATGAACGGAGGAATACGATGCAGAACGGAGAATCGCACGAAGCGCCCCGCGCGCAATGCGGCACGTGCTCGGGGCTGAAGGACGAGGAGTACGCATTTCTGAAATGCGGTCGGCCGGAGAGCAGCACGACGCTGCCGGCCGCCTTTAAATTCCTGAAGGTCGTACGGGATTTCAAGCCCATGAGCAGCCGCGCGCTGCAACTCCGGCAATGCCCCGAGTGCGGCTCGTACTACCTGTACCGGAGCGATTACGAATACCTGACCAACGGAACCGAAGACGAGGAGTTCCTGACACGACTGACCGAGGAACAGGCCGCCGAATGGATCGAGCGGCCCGAGGAGCCCTGATCGTCGCGTTTCATGATTCCATCGCCGAAATGACGAAAACTTTCCGAAGGGGGCGACGAAGATGATTATCGGCACGCTCTCCGAATGCGAGCGCTATTTCGTGTTCGGGGAAGGGTTCAGGAAGGCGTTCGAATTCCTCAGGAATAACGATATCCGAAAGATGGAGCCGGGCCGCCATGATATCGACGGCGACAACGTCTTCATTCTCGTTCAGGAATACGTTTCCAAGTCCATCGACAACTGCGGCCTCGAGGCGCACTCGAAATACGCCGATGTGCACTATGTCGCCGAGGGCTTCGAGTATCTCGGCTACACCAGCCTCGAACGCGCCGGGAAACCCGTCACGGAGTACGATCCGAAAGCGGACGCGGTCTTTTTCGAGAAGGAGTGCGAGTACATCCTCCTGCAAAAGGGCGACATCGCGATCGTGTTCCCGGAGGACGCGCACATGCCGCAGAAGCGGGCGCTCGTCCCGACGCCCGTGCGAAAGGCCTGCGTCAAGGTCCGGCTCGACTGAGGCGTTCGCTTCCCGTGAAAGGGCCGGGCGTGCGGAAAGCCCGCCGGAAACCATGAGATTCCGTTTGACAGACTCCCCCCGGTGAACGTATGGTGTGCATCGGGAGGAGTCTGTTCGTATTCGGACGATTCGGGAGGGAACCGCGACGATGATGAAACGAACGATGTACGTCTGTTGCCTGCTGCTCTCGATTTTCTTCCTCGCATCGGGAGGTTTCGCGGCCGCGACGGACGCGCCGAAAGAGAAGTCGTCGAAGGCGCTGTCGCAGATGCTTTTGGACATCGAAGTCGCCGCGAAGACGGCCGAGGCCGAAGTGGCCAGGCTCCCGAGCGTCGTGGACGACGAATGCTCCCGGATCAAGAACGCCCTGGACCGATGGGCGACCACGCGGCTCCGGGCCATCGTCGAGGCGAACTACGCCGATATCCGGAAGGCCCTCGCGGAAACGTCGCTGCCCCAGGAAGAGGGGGCCTTCAGCGTCTGGTGGAAGCAGACGAAGGCCGGCGTCGGCAGCAACGAGGATCTTGAGAATCTCATGAAGACGTACTTCTCCCTCCTTCAGCCGAGGCTGTCCTCCGTGAGCGAGGGATTCCAGCGAACGATCCTGGACGATCTCGAAAAGGAGACGACGTCGAATCTCCGGGAGTCCATGGAGCGGATCCGGAAACCCTTTCTGGGCGTCCTGAAACAGCGCCTGCCCGTGTACAACACGATCCCCGTCCCGAATACCGACAGGGCGACGACAAGCGTTTCCTCCGGAAAGATGGGGGATTTTTCCCGGGGTTCGATTCCGGTCAAGGGGCTCGTCGGCGCCGCGTTCGTTTTACTGGGGAAGAAAATCATCACGAGAATCATGAAGTTCCTGGCGCTCAAAATCTCGGGCAAGGTGCTCGCAAAGCTTCTTCCGGCGGTCGGATGGATTCTCCTGGCGTTCGAGGTCTACGATATGGCCGGGGCAAGAGACCGGTTTGAGGAAGAAATGCGGCGCGCGTTCTTCGAGGAGTACACGGCCGAGATCAGCGCCGAATCGTTGTGGTGGAAGGGCGAGGAGGGCGCAACTCCTTCGATGCGGGACGAAATCAACCGGAACGTCTGCTCGCTGCTGAAGAACTGGGAGCGGATCTGCCAGTCCGAGGCCGCGTCGATGATCCAGAGCGCGCACATCCTGTCGTTTTCCGAGCCCGTCCGGGAGTACGTCTCGAAGGAGATCGACGGCGGAGCGGAGTTCGAGCCGGTGCTTCAGAAGATGGGGATATTGTGGGACGTGTTCGGTCCGCTGCTCGCGCAGGGGCCGATCAGCGGTTTCGAGTCGATGCTCCTCGCCGCTCCCGACAGGAAGGATTTGCGGCTTCTCTCCAAAAGCATGGGGCTCGGGCTTCTGGAGATGTACGGAAAGTACGGGAAGGACTTCCTCCAGGGCGTCAACAAGATCGGCGTCCAGAACTTTCTTTCCGTCGGCGAATGGGCGGACAACAAAATCGACTGGCGCCTGCTGAACGAACGTTTCTCCCTTCTTCCCGACCTGTACGAGAACAGGGAGGCGTCGGTAGGGCTTCTTTCGCTCGTCCAGGAGGACGCCCCAATCGAAGGCGTCTCTCCCGAATCCATGGCGCGCATCGCCGCGAACAGGGAGCTCTTCCGGAAGATCTGGCGGATTCTGAAGCCGGATATCGAAAAGACGACTCTGCTCATCGGAAACAAAAAAGCGGTTTCGAATATCGGAGAAAGCCTTGCCGCGTTCCCCGCTTCCGCGGAGGCGTTCCTGAAAAGCTACGGGCCGGAGTTCTGGACGGCCTGGTCGCGGGACGATATCGCGGTTCTGCTGCAGATCACGGAGTTCCGGTCCGCGAATTACGGGAAGGCTCCCGAATTATCTCTGGTCGCTCCGGAGGACCGGGCCGAACTGATCACTGTCTTCCGTCAGG
This sequence comes from uncultured Synergistaceae bacterium, assembly GCA_937870605.1. Taxonomy (GTDB): domain Bacteria; phylum Synergistota; class Synergistia; order Synergistales; family Aminobacteriaceae; genus CALFXN01. The sequence continues at coordinate 6,810 of CALMZW010000166.1, read as the reverse complement.
CGGGAAAGCCCGGAATCGCGCTCTGGGACATCTACGCGACGAAGGACTCCGGAATGCTGGGGAAGAACCGCGCGCGCCAGGCCGTCGCGTGCCTCTCGGACGGCTATGATTTCGAGGATCTGAAGGACAGGGAGCGCCTCGAATTCGCGATCACGTGCCGGAAAATACCGGTCATCGACAGGATTATCTATAACAATTTCAAGCAGCTCGGACAGATCCCCCGGATTCTCGTCGTCGCGGCAAGCGTCGTGATGGTGCTGGGAATGATATTCGCCCTCTTCCGGAGAAAATAGCGGCGGAACGGAGACCGAACGATGAACAAAACCGACATCCCCATCCTGACGGTGGATACGCTCCCCTCGAAGAAGCTGGAGTATCTCGGGTGCGTGACGGCGTCGTGCTGCCTCTCGAAATCCATCGTCGCGGACCTGTCCGCAAACATGAAGAACTGGACGATCGGCGGAGAGCTGCATCAGTACAAAAAAATGATCGATGACGCCGTCGCCCTGGTCATGACGCGGATTCAGCAGGAGGCGAAAAAAACGGGCGCGGACATGGTCATCGGGTTCCGCCTTTCCACGACGAGCGTCTCGTCCGGGGCCGCGGAGGTCATCGGCTACGGGACGGCGGTGCGGCTTCTCGCGGACTGACCGGGGCGCGTCCGAAAACGCCGCTCACCCGCGTCAGACGCCCTCGTCCGTCTCCTGCCGGATGCGCTCGACAATGGCGTCGATGTCGTCCTTCCCGCCCGAAATGACAAGGCGGTCTCCCTCTCCGATGACCGTATCGGCCGTCGGAAAGACGAATTCCCCGTCGCGCGCGAAAAGAAGCACCATGACCTTGTAGGTTTTCCGGAAATGCAGCTCGGAGAGCGTCTTTCCCACCATTTCGGCAAGCGGGGCGACCTCGCCGACGAAGAAGGGGCTTCCGCCGATCTGGCTGAACGACGAGATCCACGGGTGAACGATCTGCTCGGCCACGCGTTTCCCGATATCCCGCTCCGGAAAGATCACCTTCTGGGCCCCCACCCTCGAGAGAATCCGCGCGTGGATCGCGCTTTGCGCGCGCGCGATGACGAGCGGAATTCCGAGCCCCTTCAGGATGGTGGTGGCGAGGACGCTCGCCTCCAGGCTCTCCCCGATGGCGACGACGCCGACATCCGCCTCTTTCGCGCCGACCTTGACCAGCGCGTCCTCGTCCGTCGCGTCCGCCTGCGCCGCGATATCGACATAGTCCGAGACGGACGCGACCCGCTCCTTGTCGGCATCCACGGCGACGATGTTCTGCGAGAGGGCCGAGAGCTGTTCGCACAGGGCCGTCCCGAAACGGCCGAGCCCCACGACCAGGATCATCTGTTTTCGCTTCATCAGGAATACATCTCCTTATCCCACGGGAATATGCGTCTCCGCGTACGAGACGCGCGACGGCGTCTCCCGCGCGGCGACTCCGTACATGAACGTCAGGATGCCGACGCGCCCCCAGAACATCAGCAGGATGACCATGATCTTTCCGGCAGAGCTGAGCGACGCGGTGATTCCGAGGGAGAGCCCCACCGTTCCGAGCGCGGACGCGACCTCGAACGCGAGCGCCCTGAAAGGGAGCGTTTCCAGGACGGCGAGAACCGTTATCCCGGCAAGGAGCGTCAGCGTGTAGAGGACCGCAAGCGTGAACGCGAGCGAGACGTTCTCCCGCGCGATCGAGCGGTTGCCGACGACCAGTTCGTCCCGCCCGCGGATCTCCCTGACGGTAGAAAGCAGCAGCAGCGCGAAGCTCGTCGTCTTGATCCCGCCGCCCGTCGACCCCGGCGACGCCCCCACGATCATCAGCAGGATCGTGAAGAAGACCCCGAGCGAGGTCAGCCTGTCCATCGGGATCGTGTTGAATCCGGCGGTGCGCGGCGAGACGCTGTGAAAGAGCGCGTTCCAGAGCTTCCATCCCCACGAATGCCCGGCGAGCGCGCCGTTCCAGTCCGAGACGCAGAGCGCGAGCGCGCCCGCGGCGACCAGGACGGCCGACACGACGACGACGAGCCGCGAGTGCGCCGAGAGGCGTCCCTTCCGCCGGAACACGGAGTTCCACATGTCGTCGAGGACGAGGAACCCCGCTCCGCCCAGGAGAATGAGCGTCATGACGGTCAGGGGGATCGTGACGGTCCCGGAAAACCGCTGGAGGCTGTCGGAAAACGGGGAGAACCCGGCGTTGCAGAAGGCGCTGACGCTGTGGAAGACGGCCAGGAAGAGCGCCTCCGGATCCGGCGACGAGCCGCGGAACGCGAGGAACAGCGGAACCGCGCCCAGCGCCTCGATGAGCGCCGTGATGCAGACGACCTTCTTCGCGAGCCGGACCGCGCCGGACGGCGAATCGAGCCCGAGTCCGCCCGAGAAGAGCATCCGCTGCCGGATGCCGATGCGCCGCCGGAACGCGTAGAGGAGGGCCGTCGTCGCGGTCATGACGCCCAGGCCGCCGAGCTGGATGAGGACGAGGATCACGACCTGCGACGCCCGCGAAAAGTCCGCCCCGGTGTCGACCGTCGCCAGCCCCGTGACGCAGACGGCCGATGTCGCGGTGAAGAGGCAGTCGAGAAACGAGACGCGGCCGCGCGGCGCGTTTCCGAGCCACAGCGCGGCCGCCCCCGCGAGGATCACGGCGAGGAAGCCGACGAGTATCGTTCGTTCGATCCGGAATGAGCTGTATATTTTCACCGTTTCGTCACTTCGTTTCGAGAGATTCGTCCGTCTGCGGTTCGGCGGTGATCCGGTACCCCACGCCGGGTTCCGTGCGGATGAGTCTCGGTTTCGACGGATCCGGCTCGACCTTGCGCCGGAGGTTGCTCATCGTGACCTGGAGCAGGTGGCGCTCTCCGGAATATCCGTCGCCCCAGACGGCCCGAAGGAGCTGCGCGTGCGTCAGCACCTTGCCGGCGGACCGCAGGAGCACGCGGAGAAGGTCGTATTCGATCGGCGACAGCGGGACGGGCTCGCCGCGGAGCGTCACGACCCGATGCTCGAAGTCCGCGCGCAGGTCGCCCCACTCGAACACGGGTTCCTGCGCGCCTCCCCCCTGCGTCCGGAGCACGGCGCGGATCCGCGCGGCGAGTTCCCCCTCGCCGAACGGTTTGGTGACGTAATCGTTCGCCCCCGCGTCGAGCGCGGCGACCTTCTGGTCCTCAGCGTCCCGGACGGAGAGGACGATGACGGGAACCTCGCTCCACTCGCGAAGCCGTCTGATGGCCTCCACCCCGTCGATGTCCGGAAGGCCGAGATCCAGAACGACGAGGTCGGGCCGGAACGACGCGGCCGTCGCCAGGCCGAGCTCCCCGGTTTCGGCCTCCTGGACGTCGTACCCTCTCGCGCCGAGGGCGACCCGGAGGAACCGGCGGATCGGGCGTTCATCGTCCACAACGAGAATCCGGAGTCCTTCCTTCACGCTTCCGCCTCCTCGTACGCCGGCAGCGCGACGCGAAAGACCGTTCCCCCGCCGTCGCGCGGGAACGCTTCGACGGTCCCGCCGTGGGCTTCCGTGACGGCCTTGCAGATTGAGAGTCCGAGTCCCGTCCCCGCGCCGCCCCCGTCGCCGTCGCCGATCCGGTAGAACTTTTCGAAGATCCGTTCCCGGTGCTGCGCCGGAATTCCCTTTCCGCGGTCGGCGACGTCCAGAACGACCTTCCGCCCTTCGCCGCGAAGCGTCACGTCGATCGGCGAGCCGTCGGGCGAATAGCGCGCGGCGTTCTCGAGGAGGTTGCTGACGACGAGTTCCATCAGTCCGGGATCGACCGGCGCGATCGGGACGCAGTCGCACCGGACGGAAACCGGGTGCGTCTCGAAGGCGCCGCGCAGGTTCTCGACGCTCTCGTCGACGACATCCCGAAGATCGGTCGGACAGAGACGAAGCGTCAGGCGTCCCGCCTCGATCCGGGTCATCCCGAGAAGATTGCCCACCAGCCGGTTCAGCCGGGCCGCCTCGTTCCGGGCGGAGTCGAGCAGCTCGCGCCGGTCCTCCGGCGGAAGCACGAAATCTCCGTCGGCCCGCTCGGCCTCAGTGAGCGCGCTGAGGACTCCGGTAATCGTCGCGAGCGGCGTCCGGAATTCGTGCGAGATGGAACTCAGCAACGCCCCCTGAAGCCGTTCCCGCTCCCGCGCGATCTCTCCCTCGCGCGCCGCGGCGGCGAGGCGTTCCCGGTCGAGCGCCGCGGCCGCCTGCAGAAGGAACGCGTCGAGCAGACGCTTCGTTTCCCGTTCAAAGGGAGACCGCCCTCCGCCCGAAAGCGCCAGGACGCCCGCGACGGTGTCCGCTCCCGAAAGCGGACACAGCGGCAGAAAGGTCGCTTCGACCGGAGCGAACGCGTCGGTCCATCGCCCGCAGGGCGCCCGATGTTGTGCGCTCCATTCGACGGTTCCCGCAAAATCGGGAGTCTCCCAGAACCCCTCCGTCGATTCGACGAGACGGTGCGCGCCTGTCTCGTCGGGAAGATACAGGCCGGCGTCGCGCCCGAAGAGCCGCCTCGCGCGCCGCACGATCACGGAGCCGGCCGCGGCGGAGGTTCCGGACAGCTCCCCGATGAACTCGTACAACGCCCGGATCTCGGCCTCGCGCCGCAGCGCGAAATCCTCCCGCTCGCGGGACCGGGAGGCGAGCGCGCTCACAACCAGGCTGACGAAGAGCAACCCCACGAAGGTGATGACGTACTGCGAATCGTCGACGGCGAGCGTGTACATCGGAGGAACCAGAAAGAAATCGAACGCCAGCACGCCGAGGATCGAGGCGAAGATCGACGGCCCCCGGCCGTACGCGAGCGCCGAGACGACCGAGACGAACAGGTAGGCCATCGCGAGGTTCGTGAGCGCGAAGGCGTTCCGGAGGACGAACCCGAGAAGCGTCGCCGCGCCGACGAGCAGAGCCGCCCCGAGATACGAAACCTCGGGAACGGCTCCCGCCCCAAACGTACGAATTTTTCCCGACAGTCGCGACACGGACATCCCCCCGTCGGACGTAGTGTCGCATCAACCGAAAAGCCTGTCCAGCCCCGAAGAGAGGATCGAAAGACCGTACTCCGCCCCCGCGAAGTAGACGAACGGAGCGAGCAGTCCGGCCGCCCCCCAGGCGAGCAGGAACCGGCGGCGGCTCCGCTCCCGCAACGGCGACGGAATATCGACGCTTCCGTGAAGCAGGAGAATCTCCGCGAGCAGGACGAGCACGTTGAACAGCATCGCGAGCGGGGCCGCGTTCGCGACGCCCGAAAGCCCGAGAACGTCCCACGCGCGAAGGTCCGGCGACATCGCGCCGAGAAGCGCCGGGACGAGGATGGCGCACTTCGACGCGTCGACCGCGAACCCGAAGAGCATCAGCAGCGAACGAAGCGCGGCGAACCGCTTTCCCGTCGCGACGACATCCCGCAGGCGCGCCGCGCAGTCGTCGCGTGTGACGAAGTCGACGCCCTCCCCTTCCCGCGGCGAGAGAACCACATCGCACAGCCCGGCGTTTTCCGGCGACATCCCGGCGAGGACGCGCCCCTCCGAGCGGAGCCGTCCGAGCGTCGCGTTCCGGATGTCGGGAGTCGCGCCCGCGATGAAGTCGTCGATCCCGGCCCCGGCGACCGCGGACGCGACATCCGCCTCGTCGCCGGAATCGATCAGAAGCGTCCGGACGCCCCATCGACGGAGTGATTTCAGGGGCTCCATGAAGCTTCCGCGAAGAGTGCGGCGAAGGTGAATCGTTCCGAGAACCGCGTCTCCTTTCGCGACGAGAACCGCAACGCCTCCCGACCGGACGATATCGTCGGCGACGCAGCGTACGGCGCGCGGCGCATCGCCGCCCGCTTCCCCTACGAAACGGACGATCTCTTCGGGCGCGCCCATGCGGACATCCGGGGACTCCGCATCGTCCGGAGGGCACTCGTCCTCTCCGGGAACGACGATTTGCCGCGAGGCGTCGAGAATCGCCTTTCCGAGAGGCGATCCGTCGCCCCGACACGCGCACCGCGCGGCGCGGACGAGAACATCCTCCTCGACCTTCGGCGCCGGGACGAACGCCTCCACCCGGAGCGCCGGCGCGAAAACCGAAGAAAGCCCGCCGAGGAGCACGGCGTCAACCTTCGCGGACTTTTCGAGCGCATCCGGCGACGCGGGAACGATCCCGCGGGCGGCAAGCTCCCCGATCCAGCGGAAGCGGACATACGGAAGCACCCCGAGCGTCGCCGGGATCAGACACGCAACAAGCGCCACGAAACGGACGGCCGATACGCCCCCTGCGCTTCGGGGGGATCCCGTCAGGCCGAGCGCCGCGAACGTCAGCATCAGAGCGATCGGGATGAACGACGCGAAAAAGAGCAGGACATTGCGGACGATGTCGCCCGGATGCTCCCCCGGGCCGGACGGCGGGACCTCTTGTCCGGCGAAGAAGCACACGGCGACGAGAAGGCAGAGCATTCCGGCCGAGTATCCGGCGAACGACGCGTTCTCGCCCGTATCGCACCCCGAAAGCGCACACCCCCATGCTCCGGCCAGCAGCAGCGCGGCGACGCAGACCGCCGGAAAGACCGGGATCGCCCGGAAGGCCCGGACAAACGCGCCCCGGAACGCCGGACGCTCTCTTGCGGAAAAAACGTCGGCTCCGGAAATCGACAAATCGCGGATCATACCGATCACATCCTTCGTGTATCCGCGAAAAGTCTAGCGCGTTCTCCGTCAAGGCAGGGGCAAGGATGCCCCCCGATCGCTCAAAAAACCGTCAAGACGGACACGCCCGCGGACGGGGGCCGCTTGACGTTCCGGCCGTTTATGCCTATCCTTGTGAAAACCTGATATGGGGGAG
>CALMZW010000165.1 GCA_937870605.1 uncultured Synergistaceae bacterium | reverse complement strand
GCGTTCGGCTTTGGGGTGATGTCCGGAATCGTCCCCTTCTCTTTCGCGGAGGCAGTGTTTCCGCACCCGGAAGCGAACATCGACGCCGCGATTGTCGCCGCAAAAAGCTTCCTTTGCACACACATAATCGAACACGCCCTTTCGTGAAATCAGACGGTCTTTTCTTCCGGCAGGCGGGCAGGGCGGATGAAATGAATCACTCTGTCCCGTTGTCGCTCGGTATGCATATTGTGCGAGCAACCCGATGTATGGTATCGGGTTGAAGATCTTCTGTAAAGTGGGCGAATTCGGAATAGCATGACGGATATTCGGAGGAATGATACAAGGCATCATATTCCCGATCCTGAAAGGAGGGACAAAAACGGACGTCACAGCGGGGGAAGGCGTTCGGCGCGACACATTCACTGAATTCGGAGGCCTTCGAAGCGCTCCTTTCGCGGGCGTGCTTACTGTTCGGTTTCCTGCTCCCGCAGAAGCGCTTCGAGACGCTCTCCCGTTCTGTCGGCGTAATACGCCATCTGCAGACAGCAAAGAACAAGCAACAGCTCCTGATCAGGAGCGCCCGGGATGTTCCCCGCCGTGTTCGCGATCAGTTCGCTAACACGCGCCAGGCTCTCCTGATCAAGAGACGTCTGCAATGTATACGTCTTTTTTCCGATAGTGATCGTTACATCCCTCATGGGATGTCGCTCTTACAGTTTCTTTATCTCAGCAGAAGGCGACTGCTGCGGCAGGAGAGCGCCAAGCTTGTCGCAAAGCGACTTGACCTGCGTTTCGAGTTGCGACCGCTCCTTCTGGAAGGACATTTTTTCCCGCTCCAGAGCTTCCGAGACTCGTTCGCGTTCCTTGCTTTCACGAATCCGCTCCAGATCCTTCTCGGAAAGCTTCGACCTGAGGTCGTTCAGTTCCGCGCGCAAACGATCACGTTCCTGCTGAAGCGATCGGATGTATTCCGTTATCCTGTCGGTTACGTTCTCGATTTGGGAGAGAGAGACCATTCCCGTCACTCCTTTCCGGATTTCTACCGTAGAATATACCCTTTTTCCGAAAGCTTCGCACGGACAATGTTGTTGACTTCGTCCGATTCTTCCTCGGTGAGCGTTCTCTTCGCGTTCCTGTACGAAAGAGAAAACGCGAGGCTCCGCATTCCCTCCGGAATCCCTTTGCCCTGATAGACATCGAATATCCGAAGATCCCACAGAAGTTCGGCCGCGGATGCCCGTATCTGTTCCATGACTGTGGAGACCGGAATCGCACACGGAACCAGCAGCGAAATATCGCGATACACGGCGGGATAGGCCGGAATTTCCGTAAAGGAAGGCCGTCGTTTCTCTATGAGCGGGGCGCATTCAAACTCAAACGCGTACACCGGCGCTCCGTAATCCATTTCCCGTTCGATCGCCGGTTTGAGCCGCGCGAGCCACCCGATTCGTTCTCCGTTCAGAAGGATGTCGGCCGTCTGTCCCGCATGTCCGAACGGCTCGCTTCCCTGACGGAATTCCGCTTCATACCCCCGACACGACAGAAGGGCGATGACATCTCCCTTGATGGAGAAGAAATCTTCCCGTTCCGACTGTCCGTACGGGCTCTTGAAGTCTCTCCCGGGGAACACGAGGCCGGCGCATTGTTCCCGTTCCTCGCGATTCTCGCCGTCGCCAAGAAAAACGCGTCCCTGTTCGAAGATCCGGACCGGATCTCTCCACCCTGCCGCGAGGCTTTTCGACAGCGCGTTCATGAGGCCCGGCAGGAGCGTCGTGCGCATGTCCGACTGGTCCGAACTGATGGGATTCGCCAGTTTCACCGGTTTTCCGCGCGCGTCGTCTTTCGGGAAACGAAGTCGGGCTACGGCCTCGGAGGAGACGAAGGCGTAGGTCACAACCTCGACGTAGCCCCTTCCGATCGCACACGCGCGAAGATCGAACTGCGTCCGTGTGACGGCGCCGGCGTCTCCGCGTTCATGGAACGTCTGGGGCAGGCGGGACGGCATGTCGTTATAGCCCCGGATCCGCGCGACTTCCTCGATCAGGTCCTCCTCGATGGAGATGTCGGCGCGATAGGACGGAATAACGTACGTGCAGCTCCCGTCATCCGACTCCGACCGGCGGATTCCAAGACGCCCCAGAATTCTGCCCGCTTCGGACAAATCGCTCCAGTGGAGGATCGTCTGCATCTTGCTCTTCGTCAACGACACTTTTTTCGGTTCGCGTATTTTCGAGACGGCCCGGACAACGGTCGGGAAGGCATTCCCCGCTTTCCACGACTCGATCAGGGAGAGCGTATAGGAAAGCGTGGGATCCATCAGTTCGGGATCGACGCCGCGGGCGAAGCGGAACGCAGCCTCGCTCCGTATGCCGAGGCGCCGCGAGGTCGTGCTGACGCGCTGCGACACGAAGCCGGCGCTCTCGAGTACGACATTTCTGGTTTTGTCGCTGATTTCGGAATCTCCGCCGCCCATAACGCCGCCGACGCCGATCGGAACGCCGCCGCTCGTTATGAGAAGATCTGACGATGACATCGTTCGCATCTTGCCGTCGAGCGTCAGGATGGGTTCCTTATCTTTCGCCGCCCGCACCGTGATCTCCCGGTCGGGCAGAGTGTCGAGATCGAACGCGTGCTGCGGCTGGCCGAAGAGAAGCATGCAGTAGTTCGTCGCGTCGACGATGTTCGATATCGGACGCATTCCGAGAAGCGTGAGCGCAACGCGGAAATCGATCGGCGACGGCGCGATCCTCACATCCCGTATCAGGCCGAGGGAATACCCGGGGCATCCGGCGTCTTCGATGAAGACGCCCTTGAACGGGATCGGCCATTCGCCGTTGTCCGACCTGCGCTCGATCCTCGGTGAAGTGAAGACGGCGTCGTCGAAAAGGGCGTACAGCTCCCTCGCCACGCCGACGTGGCTGAGAAGGTCTCCCCGGTTCGGCGTGATGGAAAGATCCAGAATCACATCGTCGAGTCCGAGATACGAAACGGCGTTCGCGCCCAGGGGCGCATCCGCGGGAAGGCGGAGGATTCCGAATTCGAGTCCGATCTCCGGGACGCCGAGTTCTTCCGCCGAAAGCATCATTCCGAAGCTTTCGACGCCGTCGAAGTCGCGAATTCCCATTTTCGTCCCGTCCGAAATCGTCGCTCCCGGCGCGGCGTACGCCACGACATCCCCGTTCGAGAGATTCGTCGCAGCGGTCACGCACTGCGCGTCCTCGCCCCCGAGATCCAGCTTCGCGACGAAAAGCGACGACTTCGCGGGATGCGCTTCGATTTCACGGATCTTGCCGATTCTGACGCCCGACAGTTTTTTCCCGGGCCTCGTCACCGATTCGACTTCGCTCCCCGTTTCGGTCAGTCTTTCGCAGACTTTCCCGATGTCGGATCCACATTGAACAAGCGTTTTCAGGATATTCCAGGACACTAACATGAACGATTCCTCCCTGAGAGGAGATACGGCACATTTCCCTCAAAAAGAACCCTGAGGTCGGTCAAACCGTATTTCAGCATCGCCATACGGTCAAGCCCCATCCCCCACGCGAACCCGGTATAGCGTGTCGGATCGATGCCGCCTGCCCTGAGAACATCCGGGTGCGTCATGCCGAGCCCGGCGACTTCGAGCCACCCCGTTCCCTTGCAGATCCTGCACGACGGATTCTTCCCGGAGCATTCGATGCACTCGATATCCAGCTCCAGAGACGGTTCCGTGAACGGGAAATAGCTGCCTCGATATCTCGCCGCAAGAGGGCGGTCAAAAAAGGCGTTCATCAGCGCTCCGAGACACCCCTTGAGATCGGCGATCGAGACGTCCGTATCGACCATGAGGCCCTCGAGCTGATGGAACATCGGAGAATGCGTCGGATCGCTGTCCCGCCGGTAGACCTTCCCCGGAACCACAATCCTGATAGGCGCTCCGTGCGCACGCATCGCCCGGACTTCGACGGGGGATGTATGCGTCCGGAGGACCTTGCCGTCGGGAAAATAGAAAGAATCCTGCATATCCCTCGCCGGATGCGAGGGAGGAATGTTCAGCGCTTCAAAATTATAAAAATCGTCTTCTATCTCCGGTCCGAGAGCAACGGAAAATCCGAGTCCCGCCATAATTTCGATGATTTCCCGGGACGTTTCGACAACAGGGTGAAAGCCGCCGCCGGTCCTGCCCCTCGGAGGCAGGGTCACATCTATGTGATCTTCGCGTTCCAGACGTTCGAGTTCCTTTTCTTCGAGAGAATCCTTGCGTGTCCGGATCTGTTCTTCCAGTTCATCCCGAAGGAGATTGACGAATTGCCCCGCGCGAGGACGCTCGTCGGGCGGCAAGGCGCCGAGTCCTTTCAGAAGTGAGGTGACTTCGCCCTTCTTTCCGAGAAAGCGAACTCTGAGCGAATCGAGATTTTCCAGGGTCTCCGCTGCTGCAATTTCTTCAGAGAACGCCATACGGATGTCTTGAATGTGTCGTTCAAGATCGGTCATTCACTATCCCCCTCCCTGACGCTTGCATGCTGCATGCAAACGACTTTTTCAACCGGAGGCATTAACGGCCGCCGGCGGTGTGCGCCTGGCGGCTTGCGTCCCGGTCATAAGACAAAGGTTCCTATCAGGAACACTGATAGGAACCTCGCGACAATCGTTCCCCCGATTCCGGGAGAACTGTAATTTTCAGAGTCTACTGCCCCGAGGAAGCACGGACCTTTGCGGCCAGACTCTCGAAGGCCGCCATATCGTTGATCGCCAGTTCGGAGAGCATTTTTCTGTTGATCTCGATGCCCGCCTTTTTGAGGCCATTCATGAAAAAGCTGTATGACATCCCGTTCATACGGGCCGCCGCATTGATTCGGGTGATCCACAAACGGCGAAAATCCCGCTTCTTCCGTTTCCGGTCATTGTACGCCCTCGAAAGAGACTTGAGATACTGCTGACGGGCCATACGATACGTATGTTTCTTCAGACCGAAATATCCCTTGGTAATCGCAAATAACTTTTTTCTCTTTTTATCGCTAACACTGCCGCCCTTGACGCGGGGCATGGCAAGTCACCTCTCTGTCATACGAATGTATTCAGGAACGTCGATGCCTAGGCATACGGAAGAAGCTTCTTCATTGTGTTCTCAATACCTTTAAAAACGTATCCCGTCTGGCGAAGCTGCCGTCGCCTTCTGGCGCCCTTGGATGTCAAAAGGTGCCCGCGTCCGTTTTTTCGATAGGCCACTTTCCCGGTTCCTGTCAGGGAAAACCGTTTTTTTGTGCCTGAGTGGGTTTTCATTTTGGGCATGTGTGTCTCCTCCTTCCTGAAATATTTCCGAACAAGTAAAAAGCCCGCCACAAAAGCGGCAGGCATATCATGACCTTGCCGTACCCGGGACTACTCGCCCGCTGTGGTTTCGGAGGGGACTTCCGACGCCGCTTCTTTCGCGACCGCCGTCACCGGAGAAACGGGCTTCTCGACCTTGACGCCCTTCGGTTTGGCCTGCGGAATCGGAGTGATCATAATCCGCATATAGCGTCCTTCCATACGCGGATCTCCCTCGCTCTTTCCGAGTCCGTCGCAGGCGAGCATAACACGGTTCAGAACTTCTCTCCCCTTGTCGAGGAAGGCCATTTCGCGGCCCCGGAAGAAAACGGAAACCTTGACACGATGCCCGTCTTCAAGAAAGTTCTTGATCGCCTTGACCTTGAAATCGTAGTCATGTTCATCGATCTTCGGGCGCATCTTCATTTCCTTGAGGGTCTGAACCTTCTGCTTCTTTCGGGCGTCCTTGTCCTTTTTCTGCATCTGGTACTTGTATTTTCCGTAGTCGAGAATGCGACATACGGGCGGTTTCGCCAGCGGAGCGACCTCGACCAGATCGAGCGTCCGCTGTTCCGCGAGAAGTATCGCTTCTTTCGTCGGAATAACGCCCAACTTGACGCCCTTTTCGTCGATCAGCAGAACGTCGGGGCAGGTTATTTCCTCATTGATTCTCGGTTCATCGTCGGCCTTTTGCGCGACTATTGTGCCTCACCTCCATATAAAATAAACGGGCCAGTGGTCATCCGACCGCCGGCCCGTCAAGCATCCGTCCATTCGCCTGGCCTTGACCCGTCCGGCTCAAATGCCGACAGGTGAGAGGGCGGTCCCTCTACTTTCAGTACGAAAAAGACTATACCATACTTGAATACTCCGCGCAACGGCGAATCAATGCGATGTCACCGGTTTTGCTATAATTTCCTGATCTCCGGCCTGTACTCGTTGTCCAGCAGTTCCAGGAAGGAATCAAGGGACATGTTCCCGAGATCGCCCTTCGTCCGGCATCGCGGCGCCACGCTGCCGCCGGACGCTTCCTTCTCCCCTATGACGACCATGTATGGAACTTTCTGCATCTGAGCATCCCGGATCTTTTTCCCGAGCTTTTCGTCCCGAATATCGACTTCCGTCCGGATATCGTGTTCGCCAAGCGCTTCCTGAACTTTTTTCGCGTACGGAATGAAATCGGCCGCGATGGGGAGCAGTTTGACCTGAGTCGGGGCAAGCCAGAACGGGAACGCCCCGGCGAAGTTCTCGATCAGGATCCCCATGAAACGCTCGAGGCTGCCGTAGATGGTTCTGTGGAGCATGACGGGCCGATGTTGCGCGCCGTCCGCGCCGATAAAGTTCAGGTCGAACTTCTCGGGCATCTGGAAATCGAGCTGGATCGTACCGCATTGCCACGTCCTGCCGATGCAGTCCTCGAGATGGAAGTCTATCTTCGGTCCGTAGAAAGCGCCGTCGCCCGGGTTGACGGTGAACTTCGTCCCGGATTCCTCGAGCGCTTCTTTGAGCGCGCTTTCGGCGATATTCCACTGCTCTTCGGATCCCATGGAATTCTCCGGCCGGGTGGAAAGCTCGACGCGATACGGGAACCCGAAGACGTCGGTATAAATGTAGCGACACAACTTCATGATTCCCTTGATTTCTTCCTTAACGACCTCCGGCGTGCAGTACAGATGCGCATCGTCCTGCGTGAAGCAGCGAACGCGCATCAGTCCGTGGAGCACGCCCGAACGCTCGTGCCGGTGGACGATGCCGAGTTCCGCCATGCGCAAGGGAAGATCGCGATAGCTCCGGATCTGCGTCTTGTAGATCAATATTCCGCCGGGACAATTCATGGGTTTCACGGCGAACGGACGCTCGTCGATTTCGGTGAAATACATATTGTCGCGATAGTGATCCCAGTGCCCGGACTGGATCCAGAGGCTCCGGTCGAGGATGAGGGGCGTCCGTATTTCCGAATAACCGTTCTTCAGGTGCATCTTTCGCCAGAATTCCATGATCGAGTTCATAATGACCATGCCGCGCGGATGAAAGAACGGGAATCCCGGTCCTTCGCTCTGGAGGCTGAACAGATCGAGTTCAACGCCAAGTTTCCGGTGGTCGCGGCTCCGCGCTTCTTCAAGCCGCTTCAGATGGGCTTCCAGATCCTTCTTCGCGGCGAACGCGGTTCCATACACGCGGGTAAGCATTGGATTCTTCTCGCTGCCCCTCCAGTACGCCCCCGCAACGGAAAGAAGTTTGAAAAAAGGCGTGTATGACGTGTCCGGAACGTGCGGTCCGCGGCAAAGATCCACGTACGTTCCCTGCCGATACAGCGAAACCGTCGGTTCCTCAAGATCCGAGATGAGTTCCACCTTGTACGGGTCGTTTCTGCCTTTGAAGAGTTCGATCGCGTCCGCCCTCGACATTTCGACGCGGTCAATCGGCAGGCGATCCTTCACGATGCGCTTCATCTCTTCCTCGATCGCGGGGAAACTCTCCTCGGATATGGGCGACGGGAGCCCCATATCGTAATAGAAGCCGTCCTTGATGCTCGGTCCAACGCCGAAGCTCGTCCCCGGGAAGAGGTTCTCGACGGCCTGCGCCATCAGATGCGCGGTCGAGTGCCGAATTATATCGAGTCCCTCTTCCGATTCGGCGAAGATCGGCTCCAAAACGCCTTCGCAGGTGACGACGCTCTCAAGATCAATCGCCTTTCCATCCAGTTTCGCCGCAACCGGACGTCCGGCTGCTCCCAGCGCCCGCAACAGTTCCCCGGCCTTCTTCCCCGCCTCAACAGCCTGTCCTTCCGCATTTCGTACCAGCGCCATGTGCGATGCCTCCCCAAGAATAAAATACGGCCCACATCGCTCCATGGAGACGATGTGGGCCGTATCGCGGTTCCACTCCATTTCCGGCTTCTGCACCGGCACTTGCTCCGCTGTAAGGGGCGGACCCCGACGCCTTGGCGGCAATGCCGTTTCGGCGTCAGCTCCGGGGTGGTCTTCCGGCGAGATTCCGCAGAAGGTCTTTCAGCCTGTGGACCTTCTTCTCTGTCCGTTCAACGTCGCCGTACTCTCCCCATCATCGCCATAAAATCCATATATTGACGGATATTATCATCCGGCGCAGCTATTCTGTCAACGTTTCTATTTCACTCCCGAACTCCCGAACCCGCCTTCACCGCGCTGCGTTTCCGAAACCGCAGCCTCTTCGATCCAGGACACATGCTCGGTGCGAGCCAGAATCATCTGGGCGATCCGATCCCCCCGCGTAATCGTGAAGGGCTCAAGTCCGAGATTGACGAGGATGACGCGGATCTCGCCGCGATAATCGCTGTCTATGGTTCCCGGCGCGTTCAGAACGGTGACCCCATGACGCAAGGCAAGCCCGCTCCTGGGGCGGACCTGGAATTCATAGCCCTCCGGTATTTCGACCACAAGTCCCGTTCCGACAGCGATACGCTCCCCGGGCAGGAGAACGTAATCCGCCGTCGAACGCAGATCCATGCCGGAAGAGAACGGAGTCTCATAAGCGGGAAGAGGGATATCCGCCGCGCTCTCTCCCCGGACGATCCGCACGGAAACGTCGCTCATCGCTGTCGGTCTCTTCCACCATCTCCGGAAGGCCGCCTTCTGGGGCCATCCGATCCGGGACGACGATCGCCGCCCCGGCGCTCTCCACCACCGCCGGGCCGTTCTCCCGGAGCGGGCGACGGAATCTTCACGATCTCTTCCTCTCGCGCCTTTTCAGCATCGAACGCCTCTCCGAATCCCGCTTCGCGAACTTTCGGCTCAAGATCGAAGAGCCGTTTTCGTGTCAGGTTGACGCGTCCCATATCGTCGATCTCCTTGACCATTATCAGAACGCGGTCTCCGACCTTGAAAACGTCGTCAGGTTTGGGGATGCGGTGCGTGCTGACTTCGCTGACGTGCAGAAGCCCTTCCTTGCCCGCAATGCATTCAACGAACGCGCCGAACGCCAGCATCCGCGTGACGGTTCCGTGGTAGATCTCTCCAGCCTCGAGATCCTTCGTGAGACCCCGGATGATCGAAGCCGCCTCGTCTACCTTGTCCTGGCTCGGTCCGCAGATATAGACCTCTCCGGTGTCTTCGACGTTGATCTTGACTCCGGTCTTCTGCGTAATGCCGCGGATGACTTTTCCGCCGGGGCCGATGACATCGCGAATCTTCTCCGGATCGATCATCGTCGTGAAAATTCTCGGAGCGTTTGCGGACAACGGGGCAGGCGACGAAATGGTCTTTTCCATTTCGTCGAGGATATGCATTCGCGCCTCTTTCGCCTGGGAGAGGGCCTGCTCCAGTATGGAACGCGTGATGCCGCCCGCCTTGTTGTCCATCTGAAGGGCCGTTACCCCCATGCGGGTTCCCGCGACCTTGAAGTCCATATCCCCGTAGTGATCTTCGAGTCCCTGAATATCCGTAAGAATTTGAACCTTGTCATTCTCCTTGATAAGCCCCATGGCGATGCCCGCAACGTGTCGTTTGATCGGCACCCCTGCGCTCATCAGGGACAGGCTGCCGGAGCAGATGGACGCCTGCGAGCTGGAGCCGTTGGATTCGAGAATATCCGAAACAACGCGCATCACGTACGGGAACTCGCTTTCGTCCGGAATCACCTGCCGGAGCGCTCGTTCGGCAAGGGCGCCGTGTCCGATTTCGCGGCGTCCGGGCCCCCGCATCGGACGGACTTCGCCGACGGAGAACGGGGGGAAGTTATAGTGAAGGATAAAGCGCTTGGCGGGCTCGTCGGCCTTCAGTCCGTCGAGAATCTGGTCATCCATGCCGATCATGCCGAGCGTGGTGACTCCAAGCGACTGCGTCTCGCCGCGGGTGAACAGGGCGGAGCCGTGAACGCGCGGAAGCACGCCCACTTCGCACGCGATCGGGCGAACCTGATTCATGGCCCGTCCGTCCGCTCGCACTCCTTCATCCACAATAACCGACCGCATGGACGACTTCACCATGGATTCGATCATGACGGCGATATATTCGCCGCAATCGTCGAAACGGTCGTGGAAATAGTCCAGCGCACGCGTCTTCGCGTCGCGGATAGCGTCATTGCGGGGCTTCTTCTCGTGAATCTTGACCGCTGCGCGGATATCCGCGTCGAGTTCCCGGTGCATCCATTCATCTATTTCCGGAATACGCTCCGGCCGCGGCAATACAATCTTCTCCAAGCCGATTTCCTCGCGCATGCGAAGCTGGAGACCGACAATCTTTCTGATTTCGCCGTGTGCGATCTCAAGCGCATCGATCAGCGTCTCCTCGGAAAGTTCCCGTGAACCCGATTCAACCATCGTGATCCCGTCGGCATGCCCGGCCACGAGAAGATCCAGGTCCGAGCTTTCCATCTGTTGTTCCGTCGGATTCACCAGAAGATTTCCGTCGACGCGCCCCATACGGACGGCGCCGACGGGTCCGGCCCAGGGAATATCGGAAATCGTGAGAGCCGCCGATGCGGCATTGATCGCGAGGACATTCGGAAGATGGACCTGATCGACCGCGAGCACCGTCGTGACGACATGCACATCGTGCCGCATCTCATCTTCGAACAGAGATCGAATCGAACGATCCACGACGCGGGAACTCAGGACAGCGGTTTCCGACGGCCGTCCCTCCCTTTTAATAAAACCTCCGGGGATCTTTCCCGCAGAGTAAAAGCGTTCTTCAAAATCGACGAGCAACGGGAAAAAGTCTATCCCCTTCCGCGCCGTATCCGCAATGCATGCGGTCGTCAATACGATCGTATCTCCATACTGAGCCCGCACCGCACCGTTCGCCTGCTTCGCAATCTTGCCCGTTTCAAAAACGAGCGTCTCCGCCCCGATTTCCAATGAATACTGTTTCTGCATGTTTCAGCCTCCTCCATATTCCATTCATCCGATTTTTTTCACATTGTAAGGATACCACAGGACGAAAAAAAAGTGCGAGGGCGCGAGCCCCCGCACACAAATCCTGTTTCCGTCAGTGTCTCAATTCAAGCCGCTCGATCAGCTTCTTGTAGCGGTTGAAGTCTTTGTCTTTCAAGTACCGGAGAAGCTTCCGCCTCGTTCCGACCATTTTCAGAAGCCCCCGCTGCGAATGGAAGTCCTTCTTGTGCTGCTTCAGGTGCTCGGTCAAGTCCCGGATGCGCTTTGTCAGCATAGCAACCTGAACCTCGGGAGATCCCGTATCGGAACCGTGCGTCTGATATTCCTGGATGATGGACTGTTTCACGTCTTTCAAAAGCATCGTACTCACCTCATCGACAAAATCCCGAAAACCCAGAGCGCTCATTCGGGCGTTCCGAGTAATGGGTCAGGGAGATACTAGCATCTCGCACCGGGTTTTGCAAACACGTTTCGGAGAACAGGGTGGCGACAGCGCGCCTCAACCGCATTTTCTTCCTTTCCTCATAGAGCACATCGGAAAAGCAATATGCGCTCGCTGGAATCTAATTTTGCACTCGACACAGCTTTTTGAATGTGCTTTAATGATCGCACGATCTATGAATCATTGTGCTCTTTTCAGAGGAGGATGTCCCATGTCGCTTCTTATTGTCGAGGACAACAAGGATCTTGTCCAGGTGCTCGCGGAGGGGTTTGCGGAGAATGGCTTCTCCGTTGAAAGCGCGTTCTCCGGAGAAGAGGGTCTGGAAAAATCCCGCGAAACGGAGATCGAGTGCATCATTCTCGATCTCATGCTTCCGGAAATGAACGGTCTCGAGATGCTGCGAAAGCTGCGCGAAGAGGGGAACGTTACTCCCGTCATCATCCTCACGGCGCTGGACAGCGTGGAAGACAAGGTTGAAGGACTGAACAGCGGAGCCGACGATTATCTCGTCAAACCTTTCGATTTCAGGGAGCTTCTCGCCCGCGTCCGTACGCTTGTCCGCAGAAGTTCGGATCAGCAGCGCCCTATCCTGAAGTGCGGCGGACTCGTTCTCGACCCGGTGGCGCGCGAATGTCGCGTCGACAACGTCGCCGTTCCGCTCAGACGACGAGAATTTGACATCCTTGAGTTGCTGATGCGATACGAAAACCAGGTCTTCTCGAGGGAGCGCATCATCACGCATGTCTGGCAGAAGGAATACGACGGAACAAGCAACGTCGTTGACGTTCACGTGAAGTATCTTCGGGACAAGCTCCGGAAAGTCGGATACGACGCACTGATCGTAACCGTCCGTGGCGTGGGCTACAAAGTCAACTGTCCCGCCTATAACTGAGCGGCGTCAATGAGGTTCGGGATGGGGGCCAATCCTCCCGGCCGCGATGGGAAAACGGCTGGTTTCGGATATTTCCCGGTCGTGTATGTTTTCGTTTCCGTCGGCGTCGTTGTTTCCGCCCTTACGGCCGCTTTTTTTCGACACTCCTCGCCGATCCTTGCGGTCTTTTTTTGTTGTCTGTCATTGGCGATATTTCTGTCTTTCCTTTCGTACCTCGCCGGAAGAAGAATCGTCCTTCGTTCACTCGACAAACTGACGGAAATGATGCAACCATCCGCCACGGGCGTATTTTCGTTTCGCGAGAACGATTTCCCTTCTGACCTCCTCCCCTTCGCGAAAGGTCTTTCCGCTCTGGTAGCCCGCTTTCAAACACACGAAACACAACTCAAACAACTCTCCGCCGACAC
>CALMZW010000164.1 GCA_937870605.1 uncultured Synergistaceae bacterium | reverse complement strand
GGGCTTCCATGATGTCGGAGAACTTCAGCCGCGTGCTCTTGCGCATCATGGCGACCACGAGCGTCGCGATGATGCAGACGAGCGCCGCGCGCAGCGGCGTATACCCGGAAACGAGCATGTAGACGATGACGAAGAGCGGGATGAGAAGATGCCCGCCGTCTTTGAGCACCTTTTTCGCGTTGGGGAGCGTTTCCTTCGGCAGTCCCTTGAGGCCGAGCCGCTTGGCCTCCATGTGGACCATCAGGGCGACCGCCAGATAGTAGAGCACCGCAGGAAGCGCCGCCGCGATGGCGATCTTGATGTACGGAACGCCGATGAACTCGGACATGACGAAGGCCGCCGCGCCCATGATCGGCGGCATGAGCTGTCCACCCGTCGAGGCCGCCGCCTCTACTGCGCCCGCGAAATAGGGCGGGTAGCCGATGCTTTTCATGAGCGGAATCGTGAAGGTTCCGGTCGTCACGACGTTCGCGACGGAGCTGCCGGAGATCGTCCCGAAGAGGCCGCTCGCCATGACCGCCACCTTCGCCGGGCCGCCGATCGTGTGCCCTGTCGCGGCCAGCGCGAGGTCGATGAAGAACTTGCCCAGTCCGCTCTTGTGCAGGAACGCGCCGAAAAGGATGAACAGGTAGACGAACGTCGCCGATACGCCGAGCGGCAGGCCCAGGATGCCTTCCGTCGTCAGGTACAGGTGGCTCAGGATGCGTTTCATCGCAAAGCCCCTGTGGCCCATCATTCCCGGAATGTAGGGCCCAAGCAGCGCGTAGGCGATAAACAGGGCCGCTATCAGGGAAATGGGCAGGCCGACGACGCGCCGGGCTGCTTCGAGAACGAGAAGGACCGCCATGGCTCCGAAGAACAGATCCAGGAACGTCGGCAATCCGCCCCGAAGCATGATGTCCCCGTAGAAAACGACCATGTAGAGCCCGATAGAGGTTCCGAGAAGCGCAAGGACGACGTCGAGCGGATGCATCGACGAACGGGACCCTTTCGATGTCGCCGGGTAGAGCAGAAAGATCAGCGGCGTCGCGAAGGCCAGATGCACGGCCCGCTGGATCTGGGCCGGAAAGACGCCGAATGCGGCCGTATAAAGCTGAAACAGCGAAAAGCAGATGCAGATGATTTTGATGATCTGTTCCCATGACCCCGAAAGAATGCGGAACGTGGACTCCTTGTCGTATTTCGCGAGGATCTCGTCCACGTTGATGGTCTTGCTTTCCTGCATCGGTCTGATATTTTCTTCGTTCACTGCAATACCTCCTGAAGTGCTATCCATAATACGGGTCGTTGTTCCACCCCGAATGTCAGGGCGCCTCCCGGTTCTTCCCATAAATGCAACGGCGTTTCGCTCCCCTTCAGGAGCAGCGCGTGCTCCGCAACGCGTCCCACCCGAACGGCGACATTCGCGAACAGACGGCGCATTCCCACGATCCGGAAACAATCCTTTCCGACGAGAAAACGCTCGGCGTCGTACGGCTCGAACGGGAGCCCCGCGCCGAAAGCGTCAAACGTCGTTTCCCGGAGAAGAAGGCCGCCTGTGCGCGACGCGGTGAAAATCTCCCTGACGGGACGGCGGGCGACCGAGTGCGTGTACCGAATACCGAATGTCTCCCCGGCGCCGAGCGGGAACGTGCGAAGGAGCCGCCCGGACCTGTTCCGGACTGTCAGCGCCGGAACGATCGCGAACAGCAGCACCAGAAGGGAACAGCCGATCAGAAGCGTGGTCAGTCTGCGCCGGATCGTTCTTTCCATTATCTCCTCCCTCTCCCGCGTGTGTGAAGCAAAAAACGCCGGGGTGGGGAACGCTCCCCCTCCCCGGCGATGGCTGCCGATGGTTCCTACTTGACCAGGCCGATTTCCTTGTAATACTTCAGGGCGCCGGGATGCACCGGAACCGTGATGCCGTCGAGGGCTCTCTTGGAATCGATGCTGTTGCCCTTGTGGTGCGCCTGGGCGATATCGGCCTTGTTCTCGAACATCGCCTTGGTCATCGCATAGACGATGTCCTCGGGCAGGTTGTTCGCGACGATCAGGATCGCCTGAACCGCAACGGTCTCAACTGCGGCGGGCTGTCCCTTGTACGTGTTCGCGGGAATCGTCTCGGCCGCGAAGAACGGGTACTTCTTCATGAGAAGGTCGCGGTCCGCGCCCTTGATCTCGACGAACTTGAGGGCCGTGAGCGTGGCGATGTCCTGGATTGCGGAGTTCGGCGCGCCGGTCGTGAACATGAACGCGTCGATGAGCTTGTCCTTGAAGTGGTCGCCGGTCTCGGCATAGGAAAGGAAGTGGGCTTCAAAATCCTTGTAGGTCATTCCGAACACGTCGGTGATCTGCCGGACGTTGGCCTCGTTGCCGCTTCCCGGGGCGCCGACGGAGATCTTCTTGCCCTTGAAATCCATGACGCTGTTGATCGGGCTTTCCTTGCGGGTGACGGTCTGGATGATTTCGGGGTAGATACGCGCCATGGCGCTGAAGTTTGTGTTCTTCGTCTTGAAGAACTCGATGCCGTTATAGGCGTAGTGCGCGATGTCGTTCTGGACGATGGCGATGTCCACGTCGCCCGCGCCGATGAGGTTCATGTTCTCGACCGATGCGCCCGTGGACTGGGCGGTGATGTTCACGAGCCCGGTCTTGGTGCTGATGATCTGGGCTATGGCGCCGCCAAGCGGATAATAGGTGCCGGCCGTTCCTCCGGTCGCCAGCGTGAGCTGTTTCGGAGCCGCAAACACCGCACCCGCCGCAAGCATTACGCAAACCAGCGCCGTCAGCGCAACTACGAATTTCACGCTATTCCGTTTCCCTGTCGTCTTCCGGATCAATCGTATCGCCTCCAGAAATGAATTTTGTGAATACCTGTACCATAAGACTTTATCGTAAATCCCCGTAAAAGGGAAGTGTCCGGGCGAGTTGGATACTGTGTCTCATGTCGCACGCTCCGGGCGCTCGCGGCGGTCACTTTTTCTTCGCACGAACGCGCCGCGCGGCGATCGTCGCCGCAAGCGACGCCAGCGCGTCCGCCACCGTCCGCTCGGCGATCCGCTCCCGGAACGTCTCCCTGTAGCGGCGGACGAGCGTTTCGTCCGCCCGGATCGTGAACGGCTTCGGGGTCTGTTCCGCGGGATTCGCGCGCACGGGACGGATGCGCCCCGTATACGGACGGACGCCGCGTATGACGATGTGGAAATTCTTTTCCAGACGCTCCCGGATGCGCTGACCTTCGAGCATGGTCCGATGCGCAACCGCCTGCGTCGTCGCGGAAATGACGAGGCAGCCGTCCTCGATGCGCACCGGGACGGTGAGCGGAGCCAGCACGGGCCCGGCGACCTCCGCCCAGCAACGTCGAAGCTCCGTGAAGCGAAAGTGCTCCTCCGCGCCCTTCGGGAGCGCGTTCCGCACCAGCGACGAGAGACTGCACACATTTCCCTTCCGGTACCCCCGAAACATGGAACTCCCCCCCCGCCGGACATCGCGCCCGCGTCCGGAAGAATTGTAACATTCCTTCACAGGTCGCACGTGCGCCCGTCTTGCCACTCTCCGGAACGGAGCGTATATTTTACACGTCAATGTCTGGAAGAGCGTGTATTGCAAAGCGTTTTCTCCATAATGATTTCCCTTATTTTAAGGAGGCGTTCCGTATGGTCGGAAAGAAACGGATGTTGCTTTTGGTTCTCGTGCTGTCGCTCTTCGCGGCGTCCGCCGCAATGGCCGCCGATTCGGTCAAGGCGTACACGACGCTCGAGGAACCGCTCGCGAAGGCCCTCTTCGAGGCGTTCGAGAAGGAAACGGGCATCCATGTCGAATGGGTCCGCCTGACCACGGGCGAGGCCGTCGCGCGCATCGAGGCCGAAAAAGCCAACCCGCAGGTCTCGATCTGGGTCGGCGGCGTCGGCACGCTGCACATCGACGCGAAGGACAAGGGCCTCACGGCTCCCTACCGCTCCCGCGCGGCCGAGACGATCCCGGCGAAGTATCGCGACCCCGACGGCTCCTGGATCGGCCTCTACATCGGCCCCATCTCGTTCGCGACCAACACGAAGCGCGCGCAGGAACTCGGCCTCAAAGCCCCGGCGTCGTGGGCCGACCTGTTGCTGCCCGAGTACGAAAAGAAGGTCCGCATGGCGAATCCGAGCACGTCCGGAACCGCCTACAACGTCGTCACGACGCTCATCCGGGTCGCGGGCGACGAAGGCAAGGCGTTCGACTTCATGAAGAAGCTCGACAAAAGCATCGACCAGTACACCAAGTCCGGCTCCGCGCCCGGCAAGAGCTGCGCGATCGGCGAGATCCCGGTCGCGATCGGCTACCTTCACGACCAGATCAAGCTGAAGAAGGAAGGCGCTCCGATCGAGATCACGATCCCGTCCGACGGCACGGGCTTCGAGACGGCCTCGATGTCGCTCGTGAAGGGCGGGCCGGACGCGCTCCAGGCCAAGAAGCTCTACGACTGGATTCTCGGCAAGACAGCGATGGAGACGATCGCGAAGTGGTACGTGATCCCGCTTTCGAGCGCGGCCGCGGCGACCGACACCGGGTTTGAACTCGCGAAGATGAAGCTCGTGGACCAGGACGACCAGTGGGACGCGAAGAACAAGGCCCGTCTGCTGGAAAAGTGGAACGCGGAGGTCCCCGCGGCGGGCAAGGCGCAGACGAAGTAGCTTTTCCCAACTGAAAGGAACGGCGACGGTGTCCGTTTTTTCCGTCTTTTCGCGCGTCTCCCGAAAGAGCCTGATCGCGAGTCTGCTCGCGCTCCTCGCCTTTGCGGCGGCGGACCTGTGGGTATGGCGCACGCTCGAAGAGGCCTACACAAAGACGCGCGACGGGCGGATGCGCGGGATCGCCGCCTCCATCGCCGCTTCCGCGCCAGCCTCCCCGGCGGAACGAACCGCGTGGGGAGAACGATTGAAGGGCGCGGAGCGGGATTTCGACGCAGCGGTGACGGAGGGGTTTCCCGAAACCGGGAAACCCCTTGGTCCGGTTCCGGTCGTCACGACCGCTCCCGAGCTTGTCGCGCTGCTGACGGGCCCGGACCCCCACGTCGCGAAGGGTGTCGAAAGCGCCGGCTACGACGAGCCCTTCCAGTCCGGTCAACGCGTCACGATCGGCGGCAGCGAACGGATCCTCGTCTTCGCGCCGCTCCACGGCGCTCCGGGCGAGGCGACCGGCGTCGCGCTCCTCGCGTTCCGCACGGACGCATCCGACCGGTTCATCTTTCTGCTGCGCCTCTTCGCGTGCCTCGCAGCCGTCGCATTCGCGACCATTCTCGCGATCGCGCGGCTCTCCCGCGACCCGGTGCTCTCGTCCGTCGTCCTGACGCTCTTCGTCATCGTCGGCGTCTTCACGGCCTATCCGCTCTTCGAGGCCGGACGTCTCACGCTCGTCCGCGCCGACGGATCCTTCACCCGGGACGTCTGGAAGTCCGTCTTCACGGAAGGACGCTCCCTGGCGGCGCTCCGGGGGAGCATTCAGCTCGGCGCGCTGACGGCCACCGCGTCGACGCTCATCGGGTTCCTCTTCGCCTTCGTCGTCGGCCGCACGACGATCGGCTGCAAGCGCCTCCTCACGGCCGCGGCGACGATGCCCGTCATCTCGCCGCCCTTTTCGCTGACGCTGTCGGTGATCCTGCTCTTCGGCAACAACGGCCTCGTCACGCAGCGGCTCCTCGGCCTCCACGACGTCTCGATCTACGGCCTGACCGGACTCGTTCTCGTGCAGACGATGGGGATGTTCCCGATCGCGTTTCTGACGCTCGCGGGAATCCTCGAAGGGATCGACTCGACGCTCGAAGAGGCGGCGATGGACCTCGGCGCGTCGCGCCTGCACACGTTCCTGACCGTCACGCTGCCGCTCGCGGTTCCCGGACTGCTCAGCGCGTGGCTGCTCGTCTTTACGAACTCGCTCGCGGACTTCGCGAATCCGCTGATCCTCGCGGGCGACTTCCGCGTCCTCTCCGTCGAGGCCTACATCGAGGTGACCGGCATGAACCGCCTCGGAACGGGCGCGGCCCTGTCGATCCTGCTGCTGCTCCCGACGCTGACGGCCTTCACGGCGCAGCGCCGCTGGGTGGCCCGGAAGTCGTTCGTCACCGTCACGGGCAAGCCCTCGGGGCGCATCACGGAGATCGTCTCGCCGGGCGTGCGCCGAGTGCTGTTCTGCGCCGTCTGGGGCGTCGTGATCTTCCTCGCCGCGCTCTACGGGACGATCGTCGCCGGGTGCTTCGTGAAAAACTGGGGAATCGACTACACCTTCAGCCTCGTGAACATCCGCGAGGCGTTCGAGCGCGGGCGCGACGCGCTGGTCGACACCGTGACGCTCGCCGCCGTCGCGACGCCGATCGCGGGCGTTCTGTCGATGATCGCCGCCGCGATCCTGACGCGCCGGTCGTTCCCGTTCAAGCGCGCGCTCGAATACGGCCTCATGACGCCGTTCGCGCTGCCGGGGACGCTCATGGGCATCAGCTACATCCTGGCGTTCAACAAGCCGCCCGTCCTGCTCGTCGGCACGGCCGCGATCATCGTGATCAACTACGTGATCCGCGAGTTGCCCGTCGGCGTCGAAGGAGGCGTCGCGGCGCTGCGGCAGATCGATCCGTCGATCGAGGAGGCCGCGCAGGATCTCGGGGCCGACACGCCGCGCGTCTTCCGGGACATCATCCTGCCGCTGCTGCGGCCGGCCTTCATTTCGAGCCTGTCGTACACCTTCGTGCGTTCGATGACCGCCGTCAGCGCCGTGATCTTCCTGATCTCGGCGCGCTGGTACCACGTCACGGTGCTGATCTACAACTTCTCGGAAAATCTGCGGTTCGGCCTCGCGAGCGTTCTCGCCACATCGCTCATCGTGATCGTTCTCGCGGCGATGGGCCTCATGCGCCTTCTCGTCGGACGCAACCGGAACCTCGACAAGACATTGCTGTCGCGATAGGAGAGGATTCGAATGCCAACACCCGGAAAACGGAGCGCCCCGGAATCCGTCAGGATCGAAAACGTCACGAAGACCTTCCGCGACCCCGCGACGGGACGGGAAAACACCGTCGTCCGCGACGTATCGCTCGACATCGCGCCCGGAGAACTCGTGACGCTTCTCGGCCCGTCCGGCTGCGGCAAGACCACGACGCTCCGGATGGTCGCCGGGTTCGAGACGCCCACCTCGGGGCGCGTCTTCATCGGCTCGGACGACGTGACGCAGCTCCCCCCCAACAAACGCGACACCGCGATGGTCTTCCGGAGCTACGGGCTCTTCCCGCACATGAACGTCCGCGAGAACGTCGCGTACGGGCTGAAGCTCCGCAAGCGCCCCGCGCGAGAGATCGACGAACGCGTGGCCGCGATGCTCGCGATGGTGGGGCTCAAGGGCTACGAGACGCGCCCGCCCTCCCGGCTCTCGGGCGGCCAGCAGCAGCGCGTCGCGCTCGCCCGCTCCCTGATCGTCGAACCGGGCGTATTGCTGCTCGACGAACCGCTCTCGAACCTCGACGCGCTGCTGCGCGAACAGATGCGCGTCGAAATCCGCAGGCTCCAGCGATCGCTCGGCATCACGGCGCTCTACGTCACGCACGACCGCGTCGAGGCCATGAGCCTGTCCGACCGGATCGTCGTCATGCGCTCGGGCGAAATCGTCCAGACCGGATCTCCGCAGGAGATCTACCGGAACCCGACGTCCGTCTTCACGGCCGGATTCGTCGGAAAGGCGACCTTCTTCCCCGGCGTCTTCCGGAGCGGGGCCGTGGAAATCCGCGGGCGGACCATACGGGTCGCCCGTTTCGCCCCGGAGCTGAAGGACGGCGACGCGTGCGCGGTCATGTGCCGCCCCGAGTCGCTCGTGCTGCTGCCGCCCGGCGAAGGCGTCGCGGAGGGAATCGTCATCGCGAACATCTACCTGGGACACAGCGTCGAGGCCGTCATCCGGCCCGTCGCGACGGACGGGGGCGACTCCGCGCCGACCGAGGCCCAATCGGCCGACTTCATCGTGCAGATCGACAACCCGCACCAGGAACACGCCGACGCCCCCGACGGAGCGCTGCGGCCGCGAATCTACCCCGAAGGGGCGCGCGTCTCCGTCGGAATCGACCCCGCGCTCGCGAAGGCGCTCGTTCCGGAGGCGGAATAACGGCCGCCTCTTTCATACTGTATAATAAACGTGCAATTTCCATAACACCATTCCAAGGGGGGTACGAAGATGAAAAAGACGTTGCTGGCGGCGATGACGATCGCCGTTCTCGGGTTTTCCCTGCCCGCTGTCGCCTGCACCACGACCATAACGGGAAAGAACGCCTCCGTCGACGGCTCGGTGATGGTCTCGCACACGGACGACGGCCTCGGAGACGCGAGAGTCGTCTATGTTCCGGCGATGGATCACAAGCCGGGAACCATGCGTCCGGTCTTCTACGACACGGCCGCGCTCGGCTACATGCCGCAGTGGGGCGGCAGCGAACGGCACCGCCTGATCACCGACACGCGCGGCCCCGGGTACGACATCAAGGGCGAGCCCAAAAGCATTCCGCTCGGGTTCATCCCGCAGGTTCCGCACACCTACGCCTACATCGACGCGAACTACGGCGTCATGAACGAGCATCAGCTCTCGATCGGCGAATGCACGGACAAGGCGAAGGTCCATCCCGAGCCCGAGCCGGGCAAACGCATCTTCTACTCGTCCGAACTCTCCCGGGTCGCGCTCGAACGCTGCAAGACCGCGCGCGAGGCCATCCGGCTCATGGGCGACCTGATCGCGACATACGGCTACTACGGCACGGGCGAGACGCTGCTCGTCGCGGACCCGGACGAGGGCTGGGTCATGGAGATGGCCGGGTACGACATGAACGGAACGGGCGGCGTCTGGGTCGCGCAGCGCGTTCCGGACGACTGCTACTTCGTCGCGGCGAACCAGTTCCGGATCCGCGATATCCGCGAGAACGCCGACGACATGATGCACTCGCCGAACATCTTCGACGTCGCAAAGGCCAAAGGCTGGTGGAAGCCCGAGGACGGCGCGCTCGACTGGACGGCCGCGTACGGCGACGGGGAATTCCATCACCCGTACTACTCGCTGCGGCGCGTCTGGCGCGCCCAGTCGCTCGCGGCGCCGTCGCTGAACCTTCCGGCGTGGGTCGACGGCCCGTTGACACGCGCGTACCCGTTCGCGATCAAGCCCGACAAGAAGCTCTCCGTCCTCGACGTCTTCACCATCCATCGCGACAACTACGAAGGCACGGAGTTCGACCTGACGAAGGGGCTCGCAGCGGGGCCGTTCGGGAACCCCAACCGCTTCGAGGGCAGCGCCGAGGCCGTCGCCGACAAGGAAGGCAAGCTGACGCCGCTCAAGGGCGAATTCGAGCGGCCGCTGAACATCTACCGCTGCGCGTACGCGTACGTGAACCAGTCGCGCAAATGGCTGCCCGCTCCCATCGGCGGGGTGACCTGGCTCGGCGAGGATCGCCCGGCGACGTCCGTGCTCTTCCCGCTTTACGCGGGCGGCTCCGGGATTCATCCGTCCGTCCAGAAGGCCGACGTTCTCCGGTTCGACAAGGGCAGCATGTGGACCACATTCAACTTCGTGGCCAACTACGCCATGCTCAAGTATTCCTACATGATCACGGACATCCGGACAGAGCAGCGACGGTTTGAATCCCGCGCCTTCGGCCTGCAGCAGGGCGTCGAGGCCAAGGCGCTCGCGCTCCGGGAAAAGGGCGACGTGCGAGGCGCGCACCGGGTGCTCACGCAGTACTCCGAGAAGAACGCATCCGAACTCCTGGCGGCGTGGTGGAAGCTCCAGGAATCGCTGTACATCAAGTACAACGACGGCTACC
The DNA here is from genome assembly GCA_937870605.1 of uncultured Synergistaceae bacterium. Lineage (GTDB taxonomy): Bacteria > Synergistota > Synergistia > Synergistales > Aminobacteriaceae > CALFXN01. The sequence goes on along the minus strand of CALMZW010000164.1, from coordinate 9,173 downwards.
TGAACACGAAGGCCGGAATCGCGCAGGCGATCTTCTACCCGGCCGAATGGCTCAAGGCCGTCGGCTACGAGAACGGCCCGACATCGTACGAAAAACCGGCTGCGAAGTAGGAGACCGGACTCCGGAGCGTGTGATACCATGAACTGACGCATCCGCGTCGTCTTCTGACCCGGGACATGGAGGAATCGACGAATGGGCAAACGCCTCGACAAAATCACCGTGAGCGGGTTCAAATCGATCCGCTCGCTCGAGGATTTCGAACTTCGGAACCTCAATGTGCTCATCGGCGGCAACGGCGCCGGCAAGAGCAACTTCATCGAGATCTTCCGGCTTCTTCGAGAGATGATGGCCCGGAATCTCGGCGGGTATGTCCTGTCACGGGGCGGCGCGGATGATTTTCTGTTCAACGGTCCGAAATGCACGAAAGAGATCGTCATTCATTTCCGTTTCGACCAAAACGAGTATGGTTTTTCGCTCGAACCGACAGCCGACGAGAAATTTCTGATAAAAACGGAAGCTGAAAAATACGTGCTCGAAAATTGGAAAACCATCGGATCCGGAATTTCCGAAAGTAACCTTCCGGACTGGAAGGACGAAGAAGGCATACGCTCCGAACGAGGCGTCGGATTCTACGTCTACGACGCCGTTTCCGGCTGGACCGTATATCACTTTCACGACACGGGCGCAACGGCCCCCATGCGACGGTCGGAGATCGTCGAAGATTGCGGCATGCTCCGGCGTGACGCCGCGAACATCGCCCCGTTCCTGCTCCGTCTGCGCAATGAGCATCCGCGTCGCTACGCGGAGATCGTCGACGCCGTCCGCCTCGCGACGCCCTTCTTCGACGACTTCCTTCTGGACGTCATGACATTCGGCGAAAAGCGGAAGGTCAAACTCTCCTGGCGACAGAGGGGTTCGGACTACCCGATGCAGCCGTACCATCTCTCCGACGGCACGATCCGCTTCATCTGCCTGACGACGGCGCTGCTCCAGCCGAATCCGCCCTCGACAATCATCATCGACGAGCCGGAGCTGGGGCTTCATCCGGCCGCGATCTCCATTCTTTCGGAGCTGATCGAAAACGTCTCGACCCGGACCCAAATGATCGTCGCCACACAATCGCCCGCGCTGATCGACCATTTCGCCGTCGAAGACATTATCGTCGTCAACCGCAGGGACGGCGCGTCGACCTTCGAAAGGCTCCGGCAGGAGGATTTCAGCGAATGGCTCGAGGACTATTCGGTCGGCGAACTCTGGAGCAAGAACGTCATTCCCGGAGGCCCGGTCTATGAATGAGTCCGCCGAAATCGTGGCGCTCGTGGAAGGGAAAACCGAAGGGATTTTCATATCGAAGCTTCTCGCGCCGCATCTGGCCCGATTGAACGTGTACATGACGCCGATCATCATTTCCAAGCCGGGCGAAAAGGGCGGCGACGTCCGGTTCGGCCGCGTGAAGAACGACATCGGACTCCACCTGAAGCAACGAACCGGGACATACCTGACCCTCTTCATGGACTATTACGGACTCAAAACCGACTGGCCGGGGCTCGACGACGCGAGAAAACGCCCGTGCGCAAAAGACAGGGCCGAAGCGGTCAACCGCGCGACACGGAACGCCGTCTGTCGCCTCTTTCCCGAACGGAGGGCCGAGCGGCGATTCATCCCCTATGTCGCGATGCATGAATTCGAAGCCCTGCTTTTCAGCGCGCCGGAGATTCTCGCCTCCCGGCTCCAGGTGAAACCGGCGCTGATCGCGAACATCGTCGCCAAATGCGGATCGCCCGAGGAGATCGACGACTCGCCCGATACCGCTCCTTCCAAAAGACTCATCCAACTGTCGAACGGTTTCAGAAAAACGACGACAGGCATCGCCGTCGCGGAGGACATCGGGCTGTCTGCGATCCGCGCCCGATGTCCTCTCTTCGACGAATGGCTGACGGCCATCGAGCGTCTCCCGGAATCGGAGACGGACTGAGCGACGTTTATTCCGGAGCAAATGAGCCCCCCGGCCCGCGGCTACCGCCGCGGTCGGGGGGTTCGTATTTCCATCCAGTCGCCGGGCCGCGCCGTCACCCGGAAGCCGAGCTTCTCGTAGACGCCGTGTGCGTCCTTCGTGATCAGAAGCCACTGGTAGACGTCCTTCAGATCCTCGTGACCGAGGATTCCCCGGACCATCGTCTGCCCGATTCCCCGACGACGGAATCGCTCATCGACGTAGACGTCCAAAATGTAGGCGAAACGGGTTTTGTCCGAGATCGCCCGCGCATACCCGACCTGCTCGCCGTCGAGGAACGCTCCGACGACAAGGGCGGAATTCTCCGCCCCCCGCCGGACCTCCAATTCGGAAATCCCCTCGCACCAGAAGGCTGTGGCAAGCATCGCCGTCACCTTCGCGAAATCCATCGCGTCACTCCCGTACCGCAGGCTGCATTCGCCGGCGCTTCCCTGCGTCACCATCGGAACCCCTCCTGACGACCGTCTCGTACTCGTTCCCATATGGTACCGCATACAGAATGCAATCGTACGCCGTCGTTCCTGTGAGGCGGGTTTCAGGCCGCCGACGTGACGCGCGGATCGGAACGCTTCCGCAGGAACGCTGCGCCCATGAAGAACAGCCAGAGCACCATCGCGGCGCTCGCGATTCTGTTGACCGCGAACGCGAGCGGAAGGCCGAAGGGTTCCGCGCTTCCGTAGAAGAGCAGGAAGGAACCGACCAGCGCGAAATACCCGTTCGCCGCGGGGACATACTTGTACCGGAGGATCGATCGCCCCATCATGTAGAGCGCGATGCCGGAGAAGATGAACTGCGCGTGCTCCGCGACCGAGTTCCCCACGTACATATTCATCGCGTAGAAGATATTCTCGATGAGAACCGCGTTTCCCGGATTCGCCTCCCGCTGGAGCGCGAGCAGCGGAAACAGGAACGCGTAGCGCAGGATGCCGACGAAAAGGAGCGTCCCCGCCGTCGCGCCGCAGAAGCAGCCGTACGGCGCGAAGTCCTCGTCCCCGGCCGAACGGGCGATTCTGTAGAGGTGGATGTAGAACGCGCCCATGAGCACCCCCGACATCCCGATGCCGAAGTAATACACGAGCGGAACCGTGCCGATCCGCTCCGCCAGTCTGTGGAGAATGACGGCGGGCTCGGCCCGGATTATGTCCGGGTAGCCGAAAAGCACCTTCAGAAACACCATCGCCCCAAACGCCGCGATGCCCGCCAGAAGTCCCGCAAATCCCGCAGTCCGGTACGTTCGAATATTCATTTCGTATGACCCCTCTTTCTTCATAAAATATCGAGATATTCCCGTTGCGCGAATCCGCCCCGCCGATTTTTCGGCCGCACTGTTCAACATCCCCGCCTTCCCCGCCGTCTTGCGGGGCTTCGTCCGCGCTGTCCGGGAGCCGCTCCCGAATTTCCTGGTGAGCGGGCACATTGTAGGAATTCCCGACGCCCTCCGCATGGCATGAAGCCGCACGCGCCGACCTGTATAAATGTTCCATGCGCCCGCCGGGGAAAGAGGGGATAATTGGAGTCCTTCACAGGTGTGTCGAAAGGGAGGAAACGCCGATGGCGATATCGATCATCGTGGCGGACGATCATCCGCTGACGCGGTCCGGGCTGGCGGGGTTCATCCGGGAAAACGGCGCGTATGCGCTTCTGGGCGAGGCCGAAGACGGCGTCCGGGCATGGGACCTCATCCGCGAACACATGCCGGACATCGCGCTTCTCGACATCCGGATGCCGGGCGAAGACGGCGTCGCCGTGACGCGGCGGATCCGTGCGTCCGGCCTTCGGACGCGCGTGATCATGCTGACGTCCTACGACGCCCGCTCGTACGTCATGGCCTCCCTTATGGCGGGAGCGTCGGGCTTCGTCCTCAAGACGAGCGCGATTCGGGAGCTGTCGACCGCGATCGACCGGGTGCTCGCCGGAGGGATCTATCTCGACCCGAACGCGGGGGACGCGCTCCGGGAACGGGAGTCAGCCCCCGCGGCGCTGACCGCGAGGGAACGCGAAGTGCTCCTCCTGATATCGCGGGGGTTCTCCATCAAGGACGTCTCCGGAAAGCTCTCGATCACGGAGCGCACGGTGCAGGCCCACCTGACGTCCATCTACGACAAATTCCAGTGCCGCAGCAAGGGCGAAGCGCTTCTCGTGGGGCTGAAATACGGCGTCTTCACCGTCGACGAACTGCTCCAGTCCAGCGCGCTGGACGCGCCCAGGCCATGACCGCTCCGCAAAGGGCCTTCGTGAAGAAGCGGCTGCTCCGCCTGCTGTACCTCGCCGCGATCATTCCCCTGACCCTTCTGTTTCTTCTGTCGTCGGGCATCGTGCTGTGGCAGGAAATATCGCTTCGCGGCGAAATCGCCGACTACGCGGCCGCCCTCGCGCGCGACGTGGGCTCCTGCTTCGACGAGAACCGCACGGGCGACCTGGCCGCGTACGAAGCCTTCCTCGACGACTCTCGTCCCGACGACGCCGGCGCGGCGCGAAAGCCCTCGGTCATTCCGGGGCGCGCGGCGCTTTTCCGAAGGTCGGGGGAAGTCCTCTGGGCGTCGAAGGGGGGCGAGGTCCTGCGGAACTCTCTCGCGACGCCTCCGGGAACAACCGCGATCATCGTTCGGGACGGATCGCCCGACTTCGAGACAAGCGCCGTCGCCGTTCAGCCGACGAACGACCCCGACGTCCTCGCGGCGGCCTCCGTCTCCTTCCATGCCTGGAGAGCCGGAAAGGGCGTCCTCGCCCTGCACGTCGCGATGTACGCCCTCGGAACGGCCCTCTTCTGCATCGCGTTTTTGCAGCTTCTCAAACGATGGCTCTTCTCCCCGCTCCACACGCTCGCCGAGGAAATCCGCTCGCTGCGCTGGGGCCGGGACATCCCGCGCGCCCCCGACGCGCCGAAGGGGATGCTCCACATGGAAATGGATGAGGTTCGGGAGTTCCGCTGCGCGCTGACGGAACTCGCGAAACAGGCCGTCGAGAAGGAGGCGCTTCAGAACCGGTATCTCGGCGATCTCGTCCGGACGCAGGAAGAGGAGCGCAGCCGCCTCGCCCGCGAGATCCACGACGGACCGGTCCAGATCGTGTCGGCGCTCGTCCAGCGCATCCAGATGGCGTCCCTCGAAAAAGACGGGCGACGGATGGGGGACCACCTCGCGCTCGCGGAGGAGATCGCGCATTCCGCGGTGAACGACCTCAGAAGCGTCTGCGACGCCCTCTCTCCCCCCTGGCTCTCCCTGGGGCTCGCCAGATGCCTCGAAGAGCTGGCGGAGCGGCTGGGCCGGCAGCTCGGCGTTTCCGTCGAAGCGGACGTTCGTCTTGACGCCGACCCGGGCCCGGAACGCACGCTCGCGATCTTCCGCATCTGCCAGGAGGGGGTATCCAACGCCGTCCGGCACGGCAAAGCCTCCGCCGTGACGATCCGGGTGCGGGAGCGCGAAGGCGCATATCGGCTGTACGTTCACGACAACGGCATCGGGTTCGACGCAGGGAGCCTCCCGCTCGACAGGCTTCGGGCCGAAGGCAGGCGCGGACTGAACGGCGCCCGCGAGCGCGCCGCGTTCCTCGGAGGGCGTTTCGCGTACCGCTCCTCGCCCGGAAAGGGAACCGCCCTCGCGCTCACGTTGCCGAAAACGGAGCGCCAAAATGTATCTGTTGACAGGTAAACGATCGTTGACTAGAATATCGGTAAACGATCGTTTACTGCATGGAGAGGATTTCCGGATGACCGACACCAAAGAGAACATTTTGCACACCGCGCTTCGTTTGTTCGCGCGGGACGGATACGAGGCCGCCTCGGTCAGCGATATCGCCGGGGAGCTCGGCATGACGAAAGGGGCCTTGTACAAGCACTACAGGAACAAGCGGGATATATTCGACAGCATCGTGGAACGCATGTATCGGATAGACGGCGAACGGGCGAAACAGTATGAACTTCCGGAGAAAACATTCGACGCGTCGCCGTCGGCCTACCGCACTGCCGCCGTGGAGAAAATCAGGGCGTTCATCGAGGCGCAGTTTCTTTTTTTGACGGAGGACGAATTCGCCCGTAACTTCCGGAAAATGTTGACGCTGGAGCAATACAGAAACCCGGAAATGGCCGAGCTGTATCAAACATGCTTTGCACGCGGGCCGGTCAGCTATATGGAAGATCTGTTCCGTGAAATGATGGAACAGGGCGCCTGGAACACAGGCGACCCGAAACAGCTTGCGATTGAGTTCTACGCGCCGTTTTACCTGTTGATAAGCATTTCGGACGCAGCGCCGGACACGAATGAGGCCGCAAAACTCCTGGCGGAGCACGTCGACAGGTTTATCGAACGAAACGCCTCCCCACGGGAATGCGCGCAACGAAAGCCCAAAACAGAAGGAGCATGACAATGGACGACATGAAAATCAACGAATTCGATTTCAACCTCATCAATGAATATTTCGCGGGATTCGAACGGCAGGGCCCCGGCAGCCCCGAGCACACGATCAAGGCGTTGGGGTTTGTCGGCGATCTCTCAAACAAGACGAAAATCGCCGATTTGGGCTGCGGCACAGGCGCCCAGACGATGGTTCTGGCGCAGAACACGGAAGCGGCCATCACCGCTCTCGACCTGTACGCCGGCTCGATCGCTGCGCTGAACGCACGAGCCGGAAAACTCGGATTGCAGAACAGGGTGCGCGGCGTTGTCGGGTCGATGGACGATTTGCCCTTTCAGAATGACGAATTCGACCTTATATGGTCCGAGGGGGCCATCGCCAATATCGGCTTTGAAAAGGGCCTGAATCACTGGAAGCGCTTCCTCAAAAAAGGCGGATATGTCGCCGTGACATACGAGTCATGGTTCACCGACGAGCGCCCCGCCGAAATCGAGAAGTGGTGGATGGACGCGGTTCCTGAAATAAACACAATAGCGTATAATATTTCAGTCATGCAAAAATCAGGGTATGTTCCTGTCGCCATGTTTGCGCTGCCCGAATATTGCTGGATAGATAATTATTTCATCCCGCAGAAACCGAGGCAGGAGGAATTTTTGAAAAAACATGCCGGGAACAAGATCGTCGAGAATATGATGGCATTTATGAGGCGCGAGTTTGATTTATACTTAAAATACAAGCAGTATTATGGGTATGTGTTTTATATAGGGAAGAAAATATAAAAGAATTCTGGTGTGCGCTTCGCCTTCGCACACCAGAATTCTAGAAACACCATATCCCGGGGAATGGCGCGCCGGTTGAGTCTCGATACAGAATCGGACAATGCGGGGGGTTGACAATGACCGAGCAGCAAATCGAACACCTTCTGATAGAAAAACTGATCGACCTCAAATACGCCTACCGCCAGGACATCCGCGACCGCGCGGCGCTGGAACGGAACTTCCGCAAAAACTTCGAGGCTTTGAACCGCGTGAACCTCACCGATAACGAATTCGGCAGACTGCTTGAGGACATCATCACCCCGGACGTCTTCGCCGCCGCCCGCCGTCTGCGGGAGCGCAACACCTTCGAGCGCGACGACGGCACGGCGCTCCAGTACACGCTGGTCAACATCAAAGACTGGTGCAAGAACAATTTCGAGGTCATCAACCAGTTGCGCATCAGCACCGATTACAGCCATCACCGCTACGACGTGACACTGCTGATCAACGGCGTTCCTGTGGCGCAGATCGAGCTGAAGATGTTGGCGATCAGTCCGCGCAAGGCGATGCAGCAGATCGTCGAGTACAAGAACGACCCCGGAAACGGCTACGGGAAAACGCTGCTCTGCTTCATGCAGCTCTTCATCGTCAGCAACCGCAGCGATACATGGTACTTCGCCAACAACAACAGCGAGCTCTTCAGCTTCGACGCCGACGAACGCTACCTGCCGCTGTACCAGTACGCGGACGGGAGCAACAGGAAGATCACCCACCTGGACAGCTTCGCCGACGCCTTTCTGGCCAAGTGCGCCCTGGGCGAGATGATCAGCCGCTACATGGTGCTCGTGGCAAGCGAACAGAAACTGTTGATGATGCGCCCGTACCAGATATACGCCGTCAAGGCGATAGTCGAGTGCATCCACCGGCACTGCGGCGACGGCTATATCTGGCACACCACCGGCAGCGGAAAGACGCTCACATCCTTCAAGGCGTCAACGCTGCTCAAGGACAATCCCGATATCGACAAATGCCTGTTCGTGGTCGACCGCAAAGACCTCGACAGGCAGACACGGGACGAATTCAACAAATTCCAGAAAGGTTGCGTCGAAGAAAACACCAACACCGAAACACTGGTGCGGCGTCTGCTTTCCGACAACTATGCCGACAAGGTGATCGTCACCACCATCCAGAAGCTCGGCCTCGCGCTCGACGGCAACAACAGCAGGCGCAACTACGCGGAGCGGCTTGAGCCCTTGCGCGACAAGCGCATGGTCTTCATCTTCGACGAGTGTCCGGTCGCAGTTCGGCGAGAATCACAGGGCCATCAAGGAATTCTTCCCCGACTCCCAGTTGTTCGGATTCACCGGAACGCCCATCTTCGAAGAGAACGCCTCCTGTCAGCAGATCGAGGGGCAACAGGCCAGCTACAGAACCACAGCGGATATCTTCCAGCAACAACTGCACGCCTACACCATCACACACGCCATCGAAGACCGGAACGTCCTGCGCTTCCATGTGGACTACTTCAAACCGGAAGGGAAGATGCCCGCCGAGACGGATGAACCCCTCGCCAAGAAAGCCGTCGTCGAAGCGATTCTCGCCAAGCACGACGCCGCCACCAACGGACGCAAGTTCAACGCAGTGCTGGCCACCTCGTCGATCAACGACGCCATCGAATATCACGAACTCTTCAAGGCGGCGCAGGCCGAAAAGCAGGCGGAAGATGAGAACTACCGGCCGCTGAACGTCGCCTGCGTCTTCTCGCCTCCCGCAGAGGGCGACAAGGATGTTCAGCAGATACAGGAAGACCTGCCGCAGGAAAGAGCCGACAACGAGCAGGAACCCGACAGGAAGAAAGAAGCCCTCAAAAGCATCATCGCCGACTACAACGCGCGCTATGGAACCAACCACGGCGTGGGCGCTTTCGACCTCTATTATCAGGACGTGCAGAAGCGCATCAAGGACCAGCAGTACCCGAACAGCGACCTTGCGCACAGCTCGAAGATCGACATCGTCATCGTCGTGGACATGCTGCTCACGGGCTTCGA